>JAGQQS010000324.1 GCA_020426105.1 Planctomycetaceae bacterium | reverse complement strand
GCGCGGCTCTTCAATGTGGACCCCGATTGGATTCTGCCTGCCAACGGAAGCGATGAGAATCTGACAGTGATTACTCGTTCATTCTGTGACGCCGAGGAGACAATCGCCTACCCGTACCCCAGTTATATTTTGTACGAATCACTGGCAAACATTCAGGGGTGCCGCGTCGTTCGGCTTAACCTGAATTCGGAATGGCAATGGAGCCAGGCAGACGCAACAACGCTTCGGGAAAAGGTACGGGTATTCTATGTGCCCAACCCGAACTCGCCGACGGGTAACGTCTGGACTGCAGAACAACTTAGCGAACTGCTGCCCGATCAGGGTGTGCTGGTGCTGGATGAAGCATACGGAGATTTTTGTCGTGTCCCCCATCAGGGAGAATTGCTTCGCGACACCCGCTTCGACGATCGCCTGATCGTGACGCGAACATTCAGCAAGTCTTATAGTCTCGCGGGAATCCGATTTGGGTTTGCGATCGCACATCCCACGCTCATCAGTGGTATGACAAAAGTCAAAGACAGTTACAACTGCGACACGGTCGCGATCGCGGCCGCGACGGCAGCTCTGGAGGATCAGGAGTGGATGCTGCAAAATCGTGCCAGGATTCTGGCCACGCGAGACCGACTGGCTGCGGCGCTGCCCGCTTTCGGGTTCCGGGTGCATCCGAGTGAGGCCAATTTCCTGTGGACAACACACACGACCGGACATCACCAAGCATTGTATGAACACTTGAAACAGCAGAAGATTCTCATCCGGTACATGCAATTTCCCCATGCGTTGCCGGGAGACGGGACGCTCGATGGCCTGCGAATTACGATCGGAACGGACGCGGAGATCGACCGTGTCCTCGAAGTGATGCCGGAGGTCGTGGCAAAAATTTCCTGACGATTGCGATTATTCCGAAGATACCGGGGATAACGCTGGCGAGCGGGCAGCAAAAATCTGCGGCGTTAAACGGTCACCGTGATTCCGAATATGACGACCAGGTGGCATCAACCCCTGCATCGTCGTGCATGTCGCAGCAACTTCCGGTCGATTCTGAGCAATCGCAGCGCAAGATGATGGTTAGCTCGGCACTATGTTCCATGCTCTTTCTGTTGGCGGTCGCCTTTTATGCCTCGTACTGCAGCAATTACACGCAACACGTCGGAAACTCAAATTGAGCTGACGCTTAATCTGGACGGGAGTGGCAAGTCGGATATTTCGACAGGGGTCGGCTTCTTCGATCACATGCTGACGTTGTTTGCCCGCCATGGACTGTTCGATCTGCAGGTAAAGGCTGTGGGCGATCTGCAGGTGGATCAGCATCACACGGTCGAAGATGTGGGTATTTGCCTGGGCCGCTGTCTGGCGGAAGCGGTCGGAGACAAGCAGGGGATTTACCGGTACGGCCATTCCGTTCTGCCGATGGAGGAAACACTCGTCACGGCCGCTGTGGATTTGAGTGGCCGCATGGCGTTTGTGTACAGGGTGGAATTTCTCACGGAGAAGATTGGCGAATTTGACACGCAGCTCGTTCAGGAATTCTGGACGGCCGTTTCCAGCAACGCGCTGCTGAATCTGCATTTGCTGCTGCATCACGGGACGAACAGTCATCATATTTCAGAGGCCATTTTCAAGTCAACGGCCCGCGCGCTGCGGATGGCTGTCAGTATCGATCCCCGGCAGCAGGGTGTCCCAAGTTCCAAAGGGACACTGCACGGATAGTTGTCAGGATCATGAGGTGCGTGATGTCAATTCCCCCGAAGTTCTCGATTCGCGCCCGTGGCAGGAGCTTTGTGTACGCATTCAGTGGACTGCGTTATCTGATCCGATCGCAGCACAACGCATGGCTGCACGCAGTGGCCACTTGTGGCGTGTGCGTTGCAGGAATCGGCATGCGGATCTCCCGCTATGAATGGTGTCTGCTGATTCTCTGCATGATGTCCGTCTGGACGGCGGAAGCTTTCAACACGGCGTTGGAGTGTCTGACAGATCTCGCCAGCCCGGAGCAACATCCACTGGCGGGTCGAGTGAAAGATGTCGCCGCCGGAGCCGTTCTGATCGCGGCCGTGGCGGCGGCAATTGTGGGAGCGATCGTGTTCATCCCGCACGCGAGTGCTCTGTTCGATGTCCCGCGATAATCAGTTCTCCATCACTTCTTTCTCTTTGCTGGCCGCGCGTTCATTCACAATCGCTTCGTATTTTTTGGTCAGTTCCTGTATCTGATCCTTGGTGTGTTTGCAGTCATCTTCTGACATCGATTTGTCTTTTTCCGCATTGTCTGCACTTTTATTCGCGTCGCGACGAACGTTGCGAATTGCCACGCGGGATTCTTCGGCGAGATCCTTGATGCGACTTGCCATTTGCTTGCGGCGTTCCGTCGACAGCGGTGGCACATTCAGCCGGATGACGCGTCCGTCGTTGTTGGGAACCATCCCCAGTTCGCTGGCGGTGATTGCCTTGGCTATCGCATCCAAAATACTTGTGTCAAACGGGCGAATCAAAATTTGCTGTGGTTCCGGAACGCTGATGTTGGCCACTTGTTTGAGCGGTGTTGGCGAACCGTAATAGTCAACACGCACGGAATCCACAAGTCCCGGATTTGCCCGCCCCGTGCGAATTCCTTTGAGCGCATTGGCGAGCACATTGACGGCTTTCTCCATACGCTCTTCGCCGTCCATCAGGATTTCTTCCTGGTCCATGATTCAATTCTCCCGTGTAGTGTCCTGCGTTGCCAGAGCCGATCGCCAACACCTGGCGAGCTTCCCGCATATTTGCGGCAGTTGTGCGGGAATCGTACTTTCCCTGCCTTGAAGGTCAAGCCGGGCACCGATCCGCAACAACGCACGGATGCGTCTGCCAGAATGCAGAATGATCGGCAGGGACGGCTGGCCTGGCTGTACTGAGCCGGTTGTTATCTCGATTTGGCTGATGGAACAATTTAAAGGATTCAGGCTGCTGCCCGCTCTTCGACGCCCCGCGTTTCGCGAGGCCAGGCAATGAGCAAGGCGAACAAAGCAATGAATGGCATCAATCCGGCCCACGCCATGCCCGCGTCAAAGGAGTGAGTTCGATCGACGATGCGTCCGAAAACTGTCTGCATGGGTCCTGACACAATCCATGCCAGAGCTCCCAG
>JAGQQS010000323.1 GCA_020426105.1 Planctomycetaceae bacterium | reverse complement strand
TACTCGGACGCACGGAACGACTCGCAGGTGGCCACGGCCTGCACGAGTACCTTAAAATCATAATTCGCAGTTACAAACGCGCGCTGCGCCCGCTCAACGGAATCGTCGTCCAGCAGGTCCAGTTGTCGGCCCACGGCATACTGCAGGAGGCTCTTCACGAATCCCCGTGCAAATGCGTCAAGTCGGTGGTTCAGGATGTACTTTTTCAGTTCATCTGGACTGTGAATGATGTTCCCATCGAGTACAAGCGAAAGTTCCACCGGCTGCTGCCCGTCTTCTGCCGCAACCGTCTCTCGCCAGCCACCCACGGCATCGAAATTCTCGAACGCCAACCCGAATGGATCGATCCGCCGATGGCAGCTTACACATGAAGAATTCGACTGGGCATGCTCCGCAATCCTTTCCCGCAGTGTTTTTGCCTTAATCAGCCCCTGCTCCTTGAGGGGCGTCACCTTGGGTGGCGGTGGCGGCGGGTCGAAAAGAATTCGCTCCAGAACCCAGGTGCCTCGACGGATCGGGTGTGAGTCGGTCCCGTCAGAGTTCATCTTCATGATCAGCGACTGCGTGAGCACACCGCCGTGCGGGCTGCCCTCGGGCAGTTTCACGTTCACGAATTCGCCCTGACCGTTGTAGCCATCGACACCGTAAAGCTTTGCCAGTCGCGGATTCAGCCAGAGATGATCATCGTCGATGAGTGAGACGACGCCGGCAGTGCTGGTAAGAGGAGGACCGATGTCATCGGTTCCCGGGAGCCCCAGCGCGGAGTGGACCGTCCGGCGAAACTGCTCCCGGATATCGTTTTCGAGTTCCGGGTCGTAAAAAGCATAGCGTGTGGCGTCCACGGCGATTCGGTCGAAGCCGTCGAGGTGCCAGGCTTCGGCGAAAAAATTGTCCACAAACTGCCTCAACCGCGGATCGAGGAACATCCGATTGACCTCGGCCTGCAGTACGTGGTCGTCGAGCAGCGCGCCGTCCGCGCAGGCTGTCAGCAGCCGCTCGTCCGGTGGTTCGCCCCAGAGCCAGAACGCAAGCTTCTCCGCAAGCAGAAGAGCCCGCGAATATCGGTCAGGCGGCGATGAAAAGTCTGTGATGAATAAATGCTTTGGCGAGATCAGGACTGACGCGAGTACTTCGTGAATGGCGGGCTCGAATCCAAGCCCCTGCTCACGGAGGGTTCTGTAGAGGCGCACGAAAGTCTGGACATCTTCAGGCATCGCGAACCCCCGGCAGGCCCTGGTCACGAAACGTTCGATGACCTGCGCGGCGTAGACCTCGTTCGGCCCGCGATCGGACGACTCGAAGAACACGGTATTGTTTATCGGCACGTCGTCCAGCGTTAATTCAGCCCAGTCGATCTCAATCGCAGGCGCTTTGCCAGCGAGTTCCTGTTGCGTTTTATTGAACACCTCGACAAGTTCGTAATCCTGCATGTAGTAATTAGGGAGCGTCTTGTTGCGGGCACGTTCCATGATCTCGGCATACGAGCCGATGTGGATGTTGCCCAGACTAATCCGGTGGTGGCCGGGGGCGAGCGACAACCCCTCGTCGTGCCGACTCGCGTTCTCGACGAGGATGACAAAGAAGGCACCCATGCAGTTCCCCCAGTCATTGGTGGCGAAGGTCGTGAGTCTGGGAACATTGCCGTCCCGATACGTGTGCTCCGGGGGGATGCTGTCGAGGAAGGGAAAATCCCGGACGTTGCCAGCGAACTCGAAAACCTGTTCATCGGCCGCTACTTGCACGCTGTCGACGGTGCGGAAGTGATTGGCAAATACGTCGAAAAATCCGGCCTTAATTCGCATGAGTGGCAAAGTGCCGTCAGCACCGGGCTTGCCGCGAACGCGGACGCGGAATGTAAACCGGCCGCGCGAATACATCTGGCTCGCCGGAAACGCGGCGGCATTGGAAAGCAGCAGATCGTTTTCGAAGGCCTGCAAAGGCCCCGGCTTGAACGGAAAGAGTGCGGGGCCAAAAACGGCTTTGTTCATGGGCCGGTTCAGAAACGAATTGCCCTTGAGCTGCATAATCTCCCGGCGGCTTTGAAACTCCACTTCGGTCATGGGGTGAACCACGTTCTTTACGAAGTCGAAGATGTGGTCCTGCGTGGCCCGTGACGTATAGCAGAACTCGCCGTCATAGAAATAGTGGATCGGACTTCGCGATTGCTCAACAAATGGTGCAAAATCCCGGAGTGCCGCAAGCGCTGAAAGCTTGAGACCCTCAAGATGACTCTTCGTGAGCGGATTGGTGTGCGCGTCGTTGGAGAAGCCCGACTTCTCGAATGCATCGACAGGAACCTTTTCATCGTAAGGAAAATCTCTCACCGACGACTCGGCCCCGACGAGCCGCAGCAGTGACCGATTGAACTCGCGGCTGGTCAGGCGACGAGCCACGTGCCGGGTCGTCGTGCCTCGCAACCGTTCACGCTCACGCTCCAGCCCCGCGTCGATCCATGACGCGACTGTGGCGATGTCGTCGACAGACAATGGATCTGCGTCCTTCGGAGGCATCGATTGGGAAATAACCATGGTGCGGATTTTCTTCCACGCGGCGACCTCAGCGGCCTGATCCAGCGAACCATCAAGTGCGGTCACGATAAACCCGCCTTCCGCAGACTCCTCGCTGTGGCATGAGGAACACGCACGCTCTAAAAGCGGGGCGATGGCATCGCGATACGAAGCCTGATGATCAGCCGAGATGCTGTTCTCCGAGCGCGATGCACTGGCAGGAGGATTCTGTGCATCCACTCTGGCCAGATTGCCATAAACGAACAGGCAACCCAGGAAGATCAGCCTCACCAGAGTCTTCAGGTCAGAAAAAGAGCGTAGGTTGTTGAAGTGGCGATATCTCATTTCTCACTTGCGTTACCGAGCATTCTCAGGGAGTGTGCAGCGGAGCGCGACACACGAGGATGGCATGGCTTACACGAATGGGTGTGATTCGCTAACGCTACACACACCCTGCAGAAGCTCCAGGTGGCTTCAATCGTTTTTTGAAGTCGATTGTAACATCGGTTGAATCAGACAGATACGATGTTCCACGAAACCCGTGGCCTTTTCGGTTTCACTTGTCTTCCATGTGCCGAACGCCGTCGCGGGCAGCGTCCATGTGATGTTTTTGTCGATATTAACCACAAACGCCTGCACGTGGTTCTGGTCCTGTTCCTGATAATGCCAGTCCGAATTACTGACGAGCAGCGCCTCATTTGCCAATTCATGGATACCCGTGGCATAGATGATCGGAAAATGCGGCGCTGCGTCATCTCGGGTGTACGTCCAGACTTTCTCTCCGGCAGCGTTGAAGCGAACGAGACCGAAATCTCCTGTACATACCGTGTCGCCCCCCGTCAGCCGCAGAACACCGCAGGGGAGACCGTCCACCGGGAAGGATCGGATCTCCTTTCCTTCGCGTGTAATTTCCACAAAACGCTGCTCCGCGCGCAAGGCGATCAGATAGTGGCCCTCTGGCGTCAGACGCATCGAATTGTACCGGGTATGGTTTGTGCCTTGCGCGGGAACGGGGATGCGGTGCATCATTTTTCCGGTCCCGCGTTCCAGTTCCAGAATCGCCTGTTCTTCACTGTTCTGAACGGCAACGCGTCCGTTGGGCAGGGGCACACAAGCCTTGACTTCTGCGGACCCCTTGACGCGGTATTCCCAAAGAGTCCTGCCGTCGCGATCGACTTCCCGCACGTAGCGGTGTGTGGCGAACAGGAATCGATCGTCGGGCAGCGCACAGCCATCGTAGATGAGATCATCATATTCAACCCAGCCCTGCCCCTTGTAGGGTTCGGGGTGATAAGACCATGAGCAACTTCCATCGGACTCGACAACATACAGACCTTCGCTGGCGACGAGCAGATAACGTCCCAATGGCGACTCCGTGGTCGCGGACGTATTCTCGCTGGCCAGCCCCAACGGACACGTCTGGCAGATCAGAAGGCCCAGAAGGATCAGCGCCGGGCGAATCCTGCTGAAACCGCTGCGTGTTTTTGTCATCATGAGAGGTTGTCCTCTGGGTATTGATAAGGATCTCACTATGAAAGCCAATTGTTCAATTATCGTCGCTGGACCTGGCCAACGCCACGACGAGACGCTTCAATTTCAATTGTCGGTTCAGAATCGCCTGAGCCCCTTTCCAGGTGCGCCGCCCTGAATTGCATCGCGGCGAGTGGCAATCGCCCGTCGCTGGTCCGGCATAGGTGTGCTCCTTATTCCAGATCCGCCAGCGACTTCCATTTGCGAAGCAACGACAGACATTAGCCTCGGACACGAGTCCGAGGACCGTGCGTGCGTGCACGTTTGAGTTGCGAAGCAACGACAGGCGGAAGCATCGAACGGCACATTCGATCGCCGACAACCGCAACGTCCCAAATGGTATTCCCTGTTTTTCGCGGCATCGTGTCGCCTTCGACGTCTGATCTCTATAGCACATTGTTCGCCCCTGTCGTCGCGTTGCGACT
>JAGQQS010000322.1 GCA_020426105.1 Planctomycetaceae bacterium | reverse complement strand
GCATTGACGAGTCGCAGCTGGCTCGTCAGGGCAATTTCTGCCAGCAGTCGCTGCGATTCGGCCAAAACGGGCTCCAGTTCAGGAGCCCTTCCCACGTCGATGCCAAATGCGGCACTCAGCTCATTCACGCGTTGATCAATTTCGCCAAGAACTCTGAAGACATCGTTGGGGCGCATCGCAAATACCTGCATCAACAGACGTTCGATGTGTTCCCTGCTGCAGGTCAGATCGCGGCCGACTTCCTCGAGATACTCCGCCACATGGGAGGCTGTAATCAGTCCGGCTGACAAGTATACGCTCGACGCGAATTTGAACGGCACCACGCGATGCGCTGACGCATGATGCACGGCAATCGCGTCGATGATATCCAGATCCAGATTCCATCGTCGACACAGTCCGACACCGACTTCCACATGCGTAAAGCCCAGCCAGTCTTTTTCACGCTGAAGCTGCGATCGGTCATCATCGACTTCCAGCACCTTGTCAACATATTCATCGCGGCAGGTGTGCAACAGCGCAAGTCGACCGATGTCCTGCACAAGTCCGGCAAGAAACCAGTTGGCAGGATCGATCTTTTTACCCTGACGCTCGGCCAGAATCTCTGCGGTTGCGGCCTGCATCAGAGATTGTCGCCAGATTTGCTGATAGTACGGACGGAGGCTCAGCGAATTCCGGTTTTGATACTCAGCAAGGCAAAAACTCAGCACCAGGGTTCGAACCATCGTGGTACCAAGGCGCGGCACGGCTATTTCAATCGATGCCGCCTGAGTCCGCATGCCCAGCAATGCCGAGTTGGCTGTTTTCAGAATCCGGCCGGCAATCGCAGGATCGACTCGAATAGCTTCGATCATCTGATCGAAGTCTGGTTCGGGACTTCGCGCGATTTCGACAACGCGGGCAGCAACTTCCGGAAGACTGGGCAGTCGATCCGACGCGAGGATTGAATCCAGAGAAACGGGCACTGTAAGACTCCGGGGCAGGGTGTGTGGACAGGCTGCGATTCGAAACGGACACACAGACGTTTCCTAAATGCAACGAACCCCCAATCCTGGCTCAGTAAATGCAGCTGCGAGCACAAATCAACGCCCACTTCGGGAAATTACCCAGCCCTTGATTCAGCCTTGCGTTCGGGTTGTGCAGACTATGAGTAAAGGGTGGAGTTAACTCCGTGAATTGGCTTCGAGGGCCGACCATGGCAATGGCCAACGGCTTGGAGTTAAGGAATTCGTTCGGCAAACGGGGTCCGTCAGTGCCCCGAGTTTTCGTGACCACGCGGCAATTATTAGTGGATTTACATCCCCCGCGCGCCTTAACTCCACGCCATTCATGGCCATGGCGACGGTCCCGTGGCGACTATTCAAAAAATCGGGAGAAGCTCAGGTTCACGGGATGTTTCGGCAGCTAAATTGCGAATGAACGGGTAAAATTCTTCATTGATATGGCAACGTGCCTGAACTTTCAGGCGATGATGGTTCTGAAGTCGGGATACAGGAATATGAAGAATATACTTTTTTCGCTCGTCTTGCTTGCGAACTTTGTAGTGACACCGGTTTGGTTGGCTCATGTTCAAGCGGCGTGTGCCTGTCCATTCTGCGATGCGCCGGCTCTGATGCTGTCGGAACAGATCGGACAATGCGACCACCTGCTGCGGGGAAAATGGCTGGAAGGAGAAAAACCGATCAGCCTGCGTGGAGGTTCCTCGACGTTTGAAATCGTGGATGTCGCGTTTTCGAAGGGTGACCGCTTTCAGAAAGGGCAGATTGTCGTGATGCCTCAGTACGTGGCAGGCAGCGAAGCCAGTACATTTTCACTGATGGGCCCGGACGAACGGCTGGAAGACTGGCATGTTCCGGCAGAAGTCACCGATACCGCATGGACCTATCTTTCCAAAATGCCGCCGGCGGTAAAGGGCATCGAGGCACAGGCAAAGCGGTTACTGTTTTTCCTGGACTATTTTGAGCATTCGGATGTCCTGGTTTCAAATGACGCATTTGCGGAATTCGCCGCGGCGCCATATGAAGTCATTAAACCGCTCAAGGATGATCTGCCACGTGAAAAAATTCTGGGATGGCTTCAGGATCCCAAAACTCCCGTCACACGCACGGGATTCTATGGAATGCTGGCCGGGATCTGCGGCAAACCTGAAGACGCGGCAATTCTGGAACAGAAAATTGTCACCCTGGATGCTGATTTCCGACTCGGCATCGAAGGCGTCATGGCCGGTTACATGATGATCCGCGGCGAAGAAGGACTCCGGAAACTGGAAGAAGTCAAGATCATCAGAAAAACAGCGATCGACAAAGACGGCAAAGAAATCAAACTTCCATTCAGTGAAACCTACGCTGTCATGCAGGCCCTGCGTTTCATGTGGACGTACGAACCGGAGCGATTGTCGAAAGATCGACTCAAACAAGCGATGCATTTGCTGCTGGAACGCAAGGAAATGGCAGATCTTGTCATCACGGATCTTGCTCGCTGGAAGGATTGGTCAATTCAGGATCGTCTGATGACCATGTATACTGACGAAAATTTTGACATCCCCGCCATCCGCCGCGCGATCGTACGCTACCTGTATTACTGCAGTCAGGAACAAACGGAGCCGGGAGCGGATGGAAGTCGCGTCCCAACAGCAGAGGCAATCAAAGCAGAAGCGAATATGAAACTGCTGGAAGAACGTGATCCGAAAACCGTCAACGATGCAAAACGTTACTTGATCCGGTAAAGCAGCAGGTCATTGACCATTCTGCAGCCCTAAATACTGCAGGCGCGCTACATGCCACATATAATTGGGACCAAAGCCGGCTTTCCGTGGCCAGGGATTCAGCGTCGCACTCCGCAGCGATGCCTGTGCGGCTTCCGTTTTGCCTTCGACAACCTGATTCATACCGATATACAGATGACTGTAAAACAGTCGAGCGTCCCGGTCCGTCGCTGCAGGATCGTCAGGAATCGCTTTTAAGACATCGTCCGCCGTCAGCCCGCCGTCGAATAGTTGATACACTTCTTTAAACGGCGGGCGGTCGTCTTTTTCGTAACGCAATAACTGTCGCCGCGCTTCTTCCCTGCCGAACGCCCGATAGTGCGACAGATAACGCCAGATCCCGTTCTCGCGATCAACGTTGTCGAAGGAATTGTACTTGTCAAACTGCTGAGCGGCTTGCTGAGGATGCCCGGCAAAGAACATGGCAATCCCCAGTCGCCAGTGCGACGCATCCAGTTCCGGTTTAAGTCGCACCATCTCGACGTAGTCAGTTTCGGCACGCTCAAATTCCCCAAGGAACATCAGAAGATCTCCGCGCGATGAATATTGATTCACGGCGTCAGCCGCCTTCGGATCGATGCGCATTCTCGCTTTCAGTTCTGCATTCAGCGAGATACTCAATTCCTCATTGATTTTTGCAATCCGCTGTTCCTGCTCCGCGACACTGGCAACGGTCGATTTTTCGTCGCCGCATGCCGGTCCAGAAGGCACGAAACAAACCACCAGACCCGCCATCGCAGCGCTGCGTATCGCTGATATTGAACATAATCTCAAAGGCACGGTGAAACTCCGCAAAGGGTATGTCGTTCCAGGTCAATTATTTCAGCCTGAGCGGTGCCAGCCACAAACCCGTCGTCGTGCCAACCACAAACCCTCTCTCAAAGGTAAACGGACCTAAAAGCAACGACGACTTCGCTAATGGCCGCAGCAAGCAGCAGTTCCTGCCGAACTGCAACTCGGTACCGAGACGGCTCAATTTGCTCGAGTCTCCCAGAGTTCCGTATCTGCCGCAACTCAGATTGACAGCAGGGAGCGATCAAGACTACAAGCACCCTGATGCAATGACAGGGCTGATGGATCCGGCCCGAATTTCGATATGTTCGATGGAGCGATCTGATGCGCCGAGTTCTAATTGCCCTGGGATCAATGCTGCTTGCCACAGGGTGCGGTTCTGAAAATAAGGCTCCAGAGGCTGGATCTGCCGGTATTCCGCTGTCAATCTCCGGGAATCAGATACAACCCGTGCCTGCGGTTGAAAATTCCCCGAGGAAAACGATTTCCCAATACCCTGACACTGTCCGCATGCTGCTGCAGAAGGCAAATACAGCGGTCGTTGCAGGACAGCGCGGTGTTGCGATTGAGGCCTTGAGCCAGGCGATCAGCGTCATGCCTGAAGATTCCGGCCTGTTCCGGATGAGAGCTGACGTGTACGTATTGCAGGGTGAAAATGCCAACGCACGCGTAGACTTCAGCACCGCCATTCGCCTCGCGCCGGACAATGCCGACTGCTACAACTATCGCGGCTATTTCCTGATGTCACAGGGACTTCAGAACGAAGCGGCAGCGGACTTTGAAAAAGCGATTCAGTTAAATCCAGCCCACGCGGCCGCACTCAATAATCGCGGCTTGCTGACCTTAACGAAAAATGAATACAAGTCCGCTGAATCAGACTTCACAAAGGCGATTGACAGCGATCGTAAATTTGCGGACGCATGGAACAATCGCGGATTCGCCCGGCTGAAGCTGGAACAATATGATCTGGCACTGGCCGACCTGCAACAAGCGCTGCGGATCAAGGAAAATTATGTCACTGCCTGGAACAACTGCGGACTCGTGTACATGGAGCAGACAAAATACGAAGATGCGCTCCACGCTTTTACGCGAGCCATGCAACTGGAACCAATGGACACACGATGGCTGAGTCACCATCGTGCTGCACTCCTGAAACTCAATCGCTTCCCGGAAGCTCAAAAGGATAGTGCAAAAATTGCATGGCTGGAACAGCTGAATCAGTTGTCGCAGCAGGCCATACGCAATGCCCGCAATCCGGAAGCATGGATCGTGCGCGGAAAACATCTGATGAACGGAAGTCAGTACGGCGCTGCAATTCAGGACTTCACGCGGGCATTGATCGTTAACCCCGGCAACTCCGATGCGCTGAAGGGACGTGCCTCGGCATGGATGGCGACAGGAGATTTGCAGAAGGCCATGCTGGACTGTGATGAGTCGATCGTGGTTAAGGCATCTCAGGATGCGTATTCGCTCCGCGGCGATCTCTGGATGTTGCTGGAGAATCTGGACAACGCGATCACAGATTTCGAAACGGCTGGACGCTTCG
>JAGQQS010000321.1 GCA_020426105.1 Planctomycetaceae bacterium | reverse complement strand
GTGCTGATAGATGGCTTCCTTCGAAGCCGATCGAACTTCCACCAGGTTGTGGCGAAATCTAGGTTCCACACCTTTGCGTTCAGCCACTTTTTCCAGAATCTCGCGGTAGCGTTCCACTGCAAACAGGCGAGGCCCGGCCAGTGTGAAGATGACCTGGATTTTGTCGCGAACTCCGCTGCGGCGGAAATGATCTTCGGCCAGATAGCAGATCTTCTGAGGAGCACCGCCACACTTGACGGCTCCGGCGGGCTGCGTAAACAACGCGACGCCTTGTTTCAATTTGCGAATAAATTCCCAGGTGCTGGCGACCGTGTTGATGGAATAGTTGCTGCAGACTCCGTCTTTGCCAACCGATTCCTTCAGTCCCTTCACCTTGTCCCAGTTGATCTGAATGCCGGGAGCGACAATCAGATAGTCATAAGTGATGGTGTCGCCGTTGCGAGTTGTCACACTGTTCGACTGCGGTGAGAACGAGGCCACAAAATCCCTGATCCATTTGACGCCGTACGGGATCAGCCCGGCTTCATCGCGGCCGGATTCTTCCGGCTTAAAGATGCCACCACCGACCAATGTCCACAGCGGCTGATAATAGTGTTTTTCGGAAGGCTCAATGATCGCCACATCCAATAAGGGATCGGCGTTTCGCAGGCGAGCGGCGGTGGTGATGCCGGCTGTGCCTCCGCCAACAATAACAATCTGATGATGCCCCATAAGAATTAGCCTTTCGCAGACGAAGAAGGTGATGACTGTGGCGAACACAGATCGCCAGCGGGGGCCTTGTCGAGCACGCCGCCAAAACACCTGGCAAACTGCAGCGCAAACGAGAGAGCTCGCTGAGTGTTTGGGTCTCGCATCGCGCCCAGCAGACCAAACAGACCCACGCGTTTGGCGACGGGATGTTCGCAGGTTCCCTGATGGCAACTGGACAGTGCCGTGCCGGCCATGCTGACGGTCGCGACTGAGTTTTCGCTCAGGACTTCCGACTTCAGCAGGAAGCCGATGCGGTCCAGTTCTTCCTTGTGAATCTTGCCGCCCAGATACAGGGCCGCATGTAATCCCTGTTTGACGCTTTGTTCCAGATCAATTCCCTGAGCCTTCTGTGTGGTCGCCCATTCATCAAACACGTCCATCGCTGTGGCCAGCAGATTGGGAAGTTCATCCAGCAGAGCACTGCCTTCTTCCAGCTTCGGCAGTCGTGATACAAGTTTCTCGATGGCTCGCATGTTGTTCGGTTCAGTCACCTGAATCAGCAATTTCACCAGACGAGTCGCTCGCTGTTCGATATCAATCCCCTCCTGCGATGCCTTGCGGCAAGTGGCGTCGAAAAAATCGACAGCGATCGCCAGCAGGTTGGGCAGTTCGCCGACCGTGGTCAGCATCTGATCCAGCGATCGAGCATGATCAAGCAGCCGGTGCAGAACTTCCGCCGTTTGTGGATCGTTAAGTCGATCCGTTAACGACGAGCGTTCCAGTGTGGTTTGCATGGCAAAACCTTTGTGTTGGGAGGGGGGAATTTGTCATAGGGTGAGGCAGCCTTCATGGGTGAAGTTTCTGTCGATGGGTGATTCCAATTACAAATGAAAAATGACAAATGGAAGCACCGGACGCCGCATTGCCTTCCACTCAGGCCGGTTGTTTCAAACGCGTCAGGCCAGCCGCCTGCCAGGCCAGGTAGCCACCGGTCATGTTGACGAGATCCTTAAAGCCCGCCGCTTGCAACACGCTGACCGCGATCGACGATCTTGCTCCGCTTTGACAATGTACAACCAGCTTTTTATCACGAGGAATCTCATCCAGATGCAGCGGCAACCGACCTAAGAATCGGTGTTGCGCCTGCTGGATATGGCCCCCGTTCCATTCGTCGTTGGATCGAACATCGATCAGGTTGACCGTGCTCGCTTCAATGGCCGGCGACAGCTCTGTTGGAGTACCGGAGGCATACACCTGCGTCGCTTTTCCGGTAGCTTTCACAGCTTTGATATCAAATCCACCAGCGATCTGTTCCACACCAATCTTGTGCAACAAACGAGCCGCCTCTTCCAGTTGGTTCGGTTCGCAGATCAGATACGTCGGTTGATCATAGTCAACCAGCCACCCAGCCCAGGCAGACAGCATGCCGACTGGAATATTGATCGTGCCCGCGACGTGACCTTTCGCGAATTCAGGCGAGGGAGTCAGGTCGATAACCGTACCCGACTTGATCGCAGCATCCAGTCCGGTCACATCCAGCATCTGGTGATGATGTCCGGCACCCAGCACAATCGGACCTTCTTTGTTGACTCGCTTCATCACCGCGAAATACTTAGGCGCTTCCGGCTGATCGGCCAGAATGTACTGCACAAAGGCTTCTTCGTCGGTGAATTGCAGAGCCGGGTTGAACAGCTTTTCGTAACCGACAGTCGATGACGGAATCGCACCCAGCCCCTTGCCGCACGCACTGCCAGCTCCGTGAGCCGGCCAAACCTGCAGATAGTCAGGCAACTGTTTAAATCGCTCGGCGGATTTGAACAGGTCTCGGGCTCCAGGTTCTGCCGTATTCGCAATTCCGGCGGCTTCTTCCATTAAATCCGGGCGCCCAATGGACCCCACGAAGACAAAGTCGCCGGTAAAGATGCCCATTGGCTTGTTGGCGCCGCCGCCCTGATCGGTCAGCACAAACGAAATACTTTCTGGTGTATGTCCCGGCGTGTGCATCACATCAAACCGGATATTGCCAATCATGAAGTAATCACCATCGTGCAGCAGCTGGCTGTCATATCTATCCAGATACTGATACTTCCATTCAGCCGGCCCCTCGTCGGAAACATACAGCTTCGCGTTAACTCGATCCGCCAGCTCGCGAGCTCCCGAAACATAGTCCGCGTGAATATGAGTCTCCGCCACCGCAACCAGCTTCAGCCCTTCGCGTGCCGCCATGTCAAGGTACTGTTCAACATCACGGCCAGGATCAACAATGATCGCTGTTTTGGCTCGCTGGCATCCGACCATGTAAGACGCGTGAGCCAGCTTTGAGTCGTAAAAATATTTGAGTAGCATGAGATATTCCTTTAGTGTTAAGAATTGAATCGCAGATTTGTCGTTTGTAATTTTTCAATTGTCATTGTTATTTATTTGGGGGGAACAAAAATGCCATCGAAGGCAGATGAGCTGGAAGATCGATTGATTGATTTCGCAGTGCGGATCATTCGTCTTGCTGATTCCTTACCAGATTCGCCGGCGGGGAAACATATTTCGCGTCAACTCCTGCGATCAGGTACTTCGCCCGCCCCGAATTATGCAGAAGCCCGCGGCGCTGAAAGCAACGCAGACTTTATTCATAAGCTGAAGATCGCATTAAAGGAGTTAAACGAAACTTGTGTCTGGTTACGAATGGCGTCTCGCGCGGAACTGATCAAGACATCACTTATTGAGTCACTCACTGATGAAAACCAGCAACTCTGTCGCATCATCAACTCCTCGATTAGGACCGCCAAAACGCCGTTCAATGACAAATGACAAATGACAAATGACAAATGACAAATGACAAATGACAAATACCCTCCTTCTCACAACGCCACCGACTTCCAGATCACAAACGCCGCCACCAACACCACTGCGACCGAAAACACTTTTTGCAGAGTCGGCCCTTTAAGTTGCCTGGCCAGAATTCCACCGAGCCACATTCCCGCAAAGCCGCCGACGAGAAACTGCAGCGTTGTTTCCCACGACAATGAATTTCCGTTCGCGAAGTGCGAGGCGACTCCGCTGATGCTGACCAGGACGATCACAAACAGCGATGTTCCGACGGCTCGATGAATTTCCATGCCGCTGAACAGCACCAGAGCCGGCACGATCACAAAGCCACCGCCGACGCCGAACATGCCGGACAGCACTCCCGTCATCAATCCCACCAACACCAGCAGACGAGCGCACCGAGACGTAAGTCGCAGCTTGCCATCTTCATCACGCTGACACGCA
>JAGQQS010000320.1 GCA_020426105.1 Planctomycetaceae bacterium | reverse complement strand
GGAAGAATTCTGATCGATCATGTGGAGGAACACACGGTAGGCGAAGTGCTGGATCGCGGCTTCTGGGCGGGAATGACGCTGTACCCGGACACCAAGATGACGCCGCAGCGGGCAACAGACGTGATTGAAATGTATGGTTCCGAGCGGATCTGGATGAATTCGGCCGGTGACTGGGGCTGCAGTGATCCCCTGGCCGTTCCCAAAGCTCGCATTGAAATGTCGAGACGCGGGCATGCGATGTCTCTGATTGATAAAGTGACTCTGGAAAATCCATTCACATTTTTGAGTCAGTCACCAAATTTTAAAGTTCAGCTCTAAAGGATCCACCGAAATGCCAATCTTCGAATTTCAATGTGAAGCGTGTTCAAATCAGGCTGAATTGCTGGTGGGGCGAACAGAGCGACCTGCGTGCCCGAAATGCGGGTCGCGAAAAATGGAGAAACTCATGAGTGCCGCCGCAGGTCGCGTTTCCTCCGGCAGTGCGCTGCCAATCGCATCGTCCTGCCCGCCACCGGAGGCTGGCCCCTGCAGTCCTCATTGCTGCCGTCTGCCAATGAACTGATGACGTTATGGCCTGAAAAAGAATCGACAACACTCCATGAATTTGCCGGGCACTTTGCATTCTGATAATTCGACTCCAATTGTTACGTTTGAACAACTTGCTGCCGCCCGGCGGGACTGGATCGACCAGGTGCTCAGGCCCTGGTGCCAGCGTGCATCCTTGAAGGATTTGCGTCTGGCGGAACTGGAATGGTTCGACATTGCGGGCCGCGCAGACACCCATGCCACGCTGTGGACATGGGCCTGGGAACGCTTCCCGGCAATCGTCCATCCCGATCTTCCCGGAGTGCATGAAACACATCCGGTTGACGTCATTCTGAAAGACGGCGTCAGAATCAGTGGGTACCCTGATGCGCGTCGAAGTCTGCGAGGAATGCTGGTTCTCGTCGAGACAAACCACGACGGTGTCATGGTTACACACGACGCAGTGGCCGTCGATCAGATCTCCGATGTAAGGCGGGCAGAACGGTAGATCGAGTGTACTCGACTGACCGTAAAATCGTTGGGATTCAGACGCGTGAATCGCTGTTCTGGTGGCTCAGCTGTCGGTTCCCGCCCCTGTTTTTGAGACTTGCCAGAGCTTGAATGAGGTGCAATCGGAAAATTCCCAATCGCGATGCGAAAAGATTGCGGAAAAGGCATTGATTCGAAGGTTCCCGGCATTTTTGCTATGCTCGGGGCCTTAACATCTACGCGGCTCATTCCGAGGCCGGACCGCTTTTTCCACGCTCTACAGAAATTCAGTTTTAACATGAAATACGATGTGTTTGGCGTGGGAAACGCCCTGGTGGATATACAGGCTCGCGTTTCAGACAACTGGGTTGCGGCGACGGGATTTGAAAAAGGCATCATGACGCTGGTGGATGATGAACAGCAGAAAAATGTTCTTCAGCGTCTGGATGGAATCGCACTAAATCGGTGCGCGGGAGGATCCGCAGCCAACACAATTATGGGTGTTGCCGATTTTGGAGGCAAAGCGGCATATGCGGGTAAGGTTGCCAGCGACGAAGTGGGCGAATTCTTTCTGCACGATATGCGCAAGATGGGCGTCACGATTGAAGTTGCGGCCGCTGGTGGTGGCCAGACCGGGACGTGCGCGGTACTGATTACGGAAGACGCACAGCGAACGATGCTCACAAATCTTGGCGTGTCCGCAACGCTGACCGAAGAAGATATCAATGAAGAGGAACTGAAACGCGCGACGTATGTCTACGTCGAAGGCTATCTGCTCACAAATCCGGGGACACGAGCGGCCGCGTACAAGGCGATGAATGCGGCAAAGATGTACGGCTGCAAGGTTGCGTTTACGGCTTCTGATCCGTTCCTGTGCAATATGTGTCGCGATGAAATCTGGGCTTTGGTAGAAGGGCCGGTTGATCTGTTCTTCTGCAATGAAGAAGAAGCAAAGAGTCTCACCGGGAAGTCGGACCCGATTGAATGTGCGGCTGAATTACATCGACATGCGGAGAATGTCGCCATGACACTGGGGGCTAACGGATCCCTGCTGATGCATGAAGGTACGGCCATTCCCATCGAAGGTGTCGCCGTGAATGCGATCGACACGACCGGTGCGGGTGACATGTACGCCGGGGCGCTCCTGTACGGGATCACCAATGGCATGAGCTGGAAACAGGCGGGCCATCTGGCGTCACACGCTGCGGCACGCATCGTAGGACAACTCGGCGCTCGTCTGCAGCATCGGTTTACGCAAAAAGAAATTGCGGCTTTGACGAAATAGAACGCGATCGTCGGGTCAATATCTTTGTTCCAAAAGAAGCGTGTTGAATGTCGAACAATGAAGTGCACAAAACCTGCGTAATAGCGAGGAATTCATTGCGCACAGCCTGGAATCCGCGAGTGATGTTCGTGGCTTTCCTGTGCGTCGCAGGTTTGGCACAGGTATCTGCCGCCGACAGCGCCGAACGTCCGTGGCGATATACGCTGAAGCAACCAACAACGTGGCTCGAACAAGGCTACGATGACGTCCGCTGGCAGACGGGGCGCGGTGGTTTCGGGACACCGGACCATTCGACAGGACGTGTCTTCACTGAATGGACGTCCTCAGACATCTGGTTGCGGCAGGTGCTCCCTCTGAAGTCGATTCCGTCGAACGCGGCGTTGTATGTCCAAACCCCCGGGAGAACCGAAGTTTTTATCAATGGCATAATGGCTGCAAGGATTGAACGCGCATCTGAAACGTATGCCGTCGTTGACCTGTCTCCGGAGTCGAAGGACGCATTACGGGAAGGCGAAAACATCGTTGCCGTGCATGCGAGTGCGGAATCTGCCAGTGACGGACGCACCGCTTCCTGCTGTCTTGATGTGCATCTGATTTCAGCGGACAAAGTACCGACGCTCAACGGGTTCACGATCTGGGATCGGATAAAATCCGAGTACCCAATGTGGCTGACGATCGCGGTCACGGTGCTTGTATTGATCGCTCTGGCTTTCGAGAAGCCCGCCGATATGACTTTTGCGGGCGCGATTGTTCTGCTTTCTCTCTGTGGCGTGATCACGGCGCAGGAGGCGTTCAGCGGATTTGTCAGCGGATCGCTCCTGATGGTCGCAGCATTGTTTATGGTGACAGCCGGACTCAAAGAAACCGGCGTTGTGGATTTGATCGGAGCAAAGGTGCTCGGCCCGGCGCGAACGGAGCTGGGCGGTATTATCATGCTTTCCGGATTTGCACTGGCCACATCGGCATTTTTGAATAACACACCCATCGTGGCCATGATGATTCCTGTCGTGATGTCATGGTGTCGACGGCAACACGTAGCGCCTTCGAAGCTGCTGATCCCGCTGTCGTTCACAACAATCCTCGGGGGTTGCTGTTCACGCATCGGAACCAGCACCAACCTTGTCGTAGACGGAAAAATGGCAGAATACGGCATGGTTGAAATGGGCTTTTTTGAAATCGGGATGGCTGGTCTGCCATGCGCCGCCATCGGCATAGTCTATATGCTGACAATCGGACGCAAACTGCTTCCGGAACGAAAAGAACTCCTTGAGCAGCTGGGCGAATCTCAGCGCGAATATCTTGTAGAAATGGTAGTGACACCCGCGTGCCGTCTGGTCGGCCAGAGTATCGAGGCGGCGGGGCTGCGTCGCCTGCCCGGGTTGTTTCTGATTGAAATTGATCGACGCGGCTCAATTATCGCACCGGTGAGCCCTGATACAGTGATTGAAGCAAACGACCGTCTGGTCTTTACGGGTATTGTCGATACGATTGTTGATCTGAAAAAGATCCCCGGCCTCGAACCGGCGACTGAATCGACGGACCTGGCGGCAAAAGAACAGCGTCGCCGACGTCTGTGTGAAGTCGTCGTTAGCCGATCATCTCCCCTCGTCGGTCAGACCGTCCGGGAAGCGCAGTTTCGATCACACTACAATGCGGCAATCGTGGCCATCCATCGGAACGGAGCACGTTTGGCGACGAAAATCGGCGATGTAAAACTTGAAGCCGGTGATACACTGCTGATGCAGACCGGGGCCAATTTTGTTCAGGCACACCGTAACAATGCTGATTTTTATCTGGTGAGCGACGTTGAGGGGTCTCAGCCGCTGCAGCATGAGCGCTGGTGGGTTGCTCTGGCGATTTTTGGCATGCTGCTGGCAATCATGTTCTTTGGCCGGAGCGACACGGCCATGCTGGGAGCATTTATCGCCGGCGGATTGATGATTGTGACGCGATGCATGTCGGCTGCGGACGGGCGTCAAGCCATGGACTGGCAGGTCCTGATCGCGATTGGCGCATCGTTTGGCCTGGGAGCAGCGCTGGAAAAATCCGGAGCTGCCCTGTTTCTGTCGACGAAACTGGTAGCCGTAACGCAGCCCCTTGGGCCTTACGCGACACTGGCCGCAATTTACTTTGTCACGATGGTGATGAATGAGTTGATTACTAACAATGGGGCCGCAGCGCTGGCATTCCCCTTCTGCATCAGAGCGGCGGAGCTGACGGGATGTGATTCGCGGCCATTCGTCATGGCGGTCGCCCTGGCTGCGTCATTCGCATTCGCGTCCCCGGTTGGCTACCAGACACACATGATGGTGTTTGGACCCGGCGGTTATCGCTTTATGGATTTTGTTAAGGTCGGTGTACCGCTCAATCTGCTGCTGTGGGTCACATGTGTCCTGCTGATTCCAATGATCTGGCCCTTCTGACAGAATGCGATTGGTTAGTGCGGAATGAGGATTGTGCCTGTACCTTGTATCGCTCTGGCAATCAACGCTGCTTATTCGCCGGTCTGTTTGAGGATCGGTTTCAGCAACTCTCGGAAGTTCTCTCCAAGAATCAACTTCCGGTCCGCCTCGGGGATCTCGGCACCAATAATTTTCCCCAGTTCCGTGCCCAGAGATCGCGACGGAAGGTGACTGCCAAAAATAATCCGATTGGGCCCCAGGTCCCTTATAGCCATCTCAATAAAGCCCGCCGTGGCATCGAAGCCGGATGTTTCGATGAGAATGTTGGAGGTATCACGGATGGCGCGAATGCCCTGCTCCCATTCCCCGCCGGCATGCGCACAGACAAACTTTTGTTCCGGGAATCGCGAAGCCAGTTCCGCCAGTTCTGACGGCGTCGATTCTCCGGCACCCTGCTTTCCTCCGGTCTTCAGCCATGTATGCTGCACGACAACTCCATTCAGCGTCTTAATTCGCTCGATCAATCGATTGAAGTTTCGGTGCGTGCAAGTCAGTGCGCCAGGACCAGCGCCCGGAAAATAGACACCCAGCATGGGGCCGTCGCGGAGCCAGCGATTGAGTGCATCGAGTGATGCGGGCACGTTGTTTGGGTTGAGCTGGATCATTCCCAGCAGCAGCTGTGGCCAGCGTTCCAGCGGTTTCAGAATCACGTCAGGAACTGACCGGGCAAGCTCTTCCCAGGCCGCATCGCCTGTGGTGCCGGTGCCCACATGCGGGAAGTAACAAAGTCTCTCGAACTGTCCCTTTCTGACGGCCGGCAGCGAGCGTTCGATGTCCGCCATCAGACTGCTGCTTCCGTCACTACCCGGATGCGAATGGGCGGGCGTGAAGTAGGCGTCCCAGATCCGGTAGCCTTTCAGTTGCTCCGTCGGTGGTAATCCCGGTCGAATGTCTGTTCGATTCATGATTATTTTTCGGCAAGTAACAGCGCCGCATTGTCGGAAAGCACGCGGACCAGCGACGCCTCATCAAGCTTATCCGACTCGTGGACACGGATTAGAGACGCTTCAGGAATTAGAAATGGCGCGTGACTGCCAAACAGCACGCGCTCTGATGCCACATTATTTACAAGACGCGGGATACCATCCGTTCCTTCCACGCGAGCCGTATCGAAAAACACACCCGGCGTCGTACCAAGTTGCTGAAGCAAATCAGGACGCAAATTATGATTCAGTATCTGCACTCGGGCATTTTCGATGCCCGGCATCAGTTTTATGAGCGGGCCAGGATCAACATCCGAAACACGCAGCAGCGTGTTCTGAGTCCTCTGATCTTCCATAGCAACGGCGATCTGAATGAATCGTCCCGCTTGTGCCGCATGTTGCAGAAGTCGGACAAATCGCGGATCGTCCAGCGTGTATCCGTGGTAACTCGGATATAACCGCACGCCGGGCATATTGTATTCGGATATACACCGATGCAGGTCTTTTTCCCAGCCAGGCACTGCCGGATTGATGGAGCCGATGGGAACCAGTTCGGCCCATGCACGGCAGACTTCCGCCAACCGTTGGTTTACCCCGGAAATATCCCGGTGCAAAATTCCTTCAAAACTTGCCGCCCAGCCCTGAACGATTCCAAGGGAGCGAAGCTTCTGCACCAGCAAGTTCGGCGTGTCAAATGGCAGACGCCGGAATGGCCAGCGGAACAGACTGATGTTTGTATCGACGATCGGCAGCCCCGCTGCAACTTCGAGGGCGGATCGGGGCCACGTGGGCATCGCTGCTGAAGTGACGCCTGCCGTCATCGTCCAGGTGAGAATGTCGCGACGTGTCAGCATGAACTGTGCCCCCCGCAGAAGTTACCGGATGTAGCAGAAAGACAGATCGAAAAACGCAATTCGGGAATTGCAATCGAAAACATGCCAGGACCATCTCCCTTTATTTCACAGCGCTTGTGTCGCGGATTCACATGCAATAGCCTGTCGGTCCATTCGTCCCCAAAGACGAAAGTAACTGTCTCAAAAGGAGCGTCGCAATGCCATTGCTGGGTGTCAATATTGATCATGTGGCCACAATTCGACAGGCCCGCCGAACGAACGAACCCGATCCCATCCATGCAGCCGTACTGGCCGAAATCGGAGGCGCCGATTCGATTACCGTCCATTTGCGTGAAGATCGCCGTCATATTCAGGATCGTGACGTACGCCTGGTGCGTGAGATTTGCCGAGTCGGCATCAATCTGGAGATGGCGGTATCCGACGAGATTACACGAATCGCCCTGAATGTGCTGCCCGATCAGGTGACCCTTGTCCCGGAGCGACGTGAAGAAGTGACGACGGAGGGTGGTCTGGACGTGAAAACCCATTTTGCCCGCATTCGACAGTGCGTGGATCAACTGCAGGGGGCCGGTATCACCGTCAGTCTCTTTATCGATCCGGACCTTTCGCAGATTGAGCGGGCGCGGGAACTGAAGGTGACCGCGGTTGAGATTCATACGGGAGCTTACGCAGATGCGAAAACACAGCGGGACATCGAAATTCAATACGATAAGCTGCGGGAAGCCGGACAGTTTGCAACAGCACAGGGACTGCGGCTCAATATGGGGCACGGCCTGACATATCGCAACGTTCGACGCATTGCTGAAATTCAGGGTGTCTACGAACTCAACATCGGCCATTCCATTATTTCGCAGGCGGTGCTCGTCGGTTTTGAGCGAGCGGTTCGCGAAATGAAGCAACTGGTAACACTTTGATGACCATTTGTGTTTATTTGCGGGCGTTTTAACTACGATCCCGCCCTGCAGCCTGTTTTTCGAATTTATCTTCATCAGCAACGTGAACCAAGTTCATGCCAGGTAATTCATTCGGCCAGAGTTTTCGCATCACCACCGCCGGGGAAAGTCATGGTCCCGGGAACGTCGTCATCGTGGACGGTGTGCCTGCGGGGATCGCATTGACGGAAGATGACCTTTAAGGCGATCTGCGTCGTCGACGGCCCGGCCAAAGCCCATTGGTCACACAGCGACAGGAGGATGATGAGCCAGAAATTCTGTCCGGTGTGTTTGAAGGCCAAACGACCGGAACAAGCATCGCCATATTAATTCGAAACGCAGACCAGAGAAGCAGCGACTACTCAGATATTCGCGATAAATACCGCCCGGGCCATGCAGACTACACCTTTGATGCGCGCTACGGTTTTCGAGACTATCGCGGGGGTGGTCGCAGCAGCGCCCGAGAAACGACAGCCAGAGTTGCCGCGGGGGCGATCGCCAAGAAACTGATCGCCCGGGAATTTGGCGGAACGGTGATCGGGTATGTGAGTCAGGTAGGGGCGATTCGAGCAAATATCCCAAATCCGGAACGTGTGACCCTGCAGCAAGTCGAGACGCTGCCGGACGGCACACCTAACTTTGTTCGATGTCCCGACTACGACGCAGCAGCGAAAATGGTCGAACTGATCGACGAGGTGCGGAGAGACACCGATTCTATCGGCGGTATTTCTGAAATTGTTGCCACGCATATCCCGGCAGGATTGGGAGAGCCCGTCTTCGATAAACTCAAGGCAGATCTTGCCAAAGCACTCTTCAGTCTGCCTGCGGTGCTGGGTGTTGAATATGGCATTGGCTTTGGCTGCGCAGAAATGCGCGGCAGTCAGAACAACGACATTTTTGTGGCTGAAAAGGCGGATTCCGGCCACCGAATTCAGACAACGTCCAATCGCCATGGCGGCATGCTGGGAGGGATCAGCTCTGGAATGCCAATCGTGCTGCGGGCGGCAATCAAGCCAACCAGCAGTCTTGCCAAAGAACAACCGACGGTCACTCGCGATGGACTGCCAACAACGATCCGCACCAAAGGACGGCATGACCCATGTCTGTTGCCGAGATTCGTGCCCATGGCCGAGGCGATGGTCGCGATCGTCCTTGCCGACCATTGGCTCCGGTGGAAATCTGCTCGTGTGACAGCACGCTAACGCACACCGTGGCAGGAATACCATTGATTGATCTGACTATTCCGATTCACGGACTTCCATCTGGCAGAAACCGTCCAGAGCAGTCTGCAGTCTGGTGTTTTTTTGTTCGGGTCTGGTAGATTGCTCGCCGTGCTCCTTTGATGGTCTGGCAAAGGAGTCCGTACGATTACTTTCAGACGATCCGCGATTGGAGATGACCTATGAAGAGATTTTCGATGGGAACACTGGTTGGCACGTTAATGATGATTCCGATTGGCTGCGGGGAACAGTCTCCCGCTCCAGTATCGGCGCCACCTGCTGCCGTTTCAGAAGAGGCACCAGCAGCGGCAGAAACACCAGCAGCGGCAGAAACACCGGCAGACGGAACACCAGCAGCTGAGAACTAATACCCTTAGAAGACGCTTCCAGTCTTTGAATATATGCCGGGAGTCCCTCTGTTTGAGGGACTCCTTTTTTTGTTTAGCTCCGAAAAAGGATCAAGAACCAATCGTGCGCAGCACCCTGCAAGCCGTTTGGTTGTTGGTTCCTGGCGCTTGTCTGAGGCTTAACAGAGCACTAATGTCCGGCGACGGCGGCCATTCCTTCGAGGAATCCCTGAAGCTGACGACTACGCACAGGATGCTGCAGTTTGCGGACAGCCTTGGCTTCGATCTGGCGAACGCGTTCTCGCGTTACTTTAAAGATCCGGCCGACTTCTTCGAGTGTATAGGTGTAGCCGTCTCCCAGACCATAACGCAGTTTGATAATTTCGCGTTCCCGATACGTCAGTGTTTTCAACACAACATCGATTTTGTCTTTCAGCATCTCGGACGCGGCGTTGCTGACAGGGCTGTCTTTGCCGCGATCTTCGAGGAAGTCGCCGAACGCGCTGTCATCGCTTTCGCCGATCGGCTTGTCGAGACTGATGGGTTGCCGCGAGATTCGCATGACGCGTCGCGCTTCATCCATCGGGACCCCGGCGAGTTCAGCCATCTCTTCGACGGACGGTTCTCGTCCGTTGTCCTGCAGCAGTGTTCGCGCGGCAGCTCTCAGGCGTGTCATCGTTTCAATCATGTGAACGGGCACGCGAATTGTGCGCGCCTGATCCGCAATCGCACGAGTGATTGCCTGACGAATCCACCATGTGGCGTACGTTGAAAATTTGTAGCCGCGTCGGTATTCGTATTTATCGACGGCACGCATCAGGCCTGTGTTGCCTTCCTGAATCAGGTCTAAAAACGTCATTCCGCGATTGCGATATTTCTTGGCAATGGAAACAACCAGTCGCAGATTACCGCCGGACAGATCCCGCATGGCCTTGTCGTACTCACCGTGCCGCAACTGAATCGTGAGCATCTGCGCGGCCATGGACTCAGGTGTTTCTTTGGTCAGCGCCATCAAATCGTCGAGTTCTTTCTGCAGGTAAGTTCGTTCATCAGCGGCTGAAGAAAGGTTGTGAAGACTCTTGATTTGTTCCTGTAATTCCGTCATCCGCATGGAGATCTGCTCCATCCGTTTCATGCACGGCAGCAGGCGTTGGGTTCGCAGGCTCAGCTCTTCCAGTAATGTCACGCAGCGTCGACGGCGTTCCGTAAGACGCTGCTGCACTTCACCCCGAGCCGTCTCCGACAGGTCTTTTGACTGCAGCTTTGCATAATCTTCCAGATCTCGCTGTCGCATGTTTTCGATGGTCGCCAGATTGAGCGGCATGCGTCCGAGGATTTGTTCCTTTTCGAGGCTTTCCGTCATCGAGACCTTAATCGTGCGGTCGAATGGCAGTTCGCCGCGATGGACCTTGATGAGCGTTTCGTGGCAGTAGTTCAGCGCGAACTCGCTGGTCAGCAGAGCGCGACGGAAGCGGCGGCGTGAAACCTCAATCTGCTTGGCCAGGAAGATTTCTTCCTCGCGTGTCAACAGGGGGATCTCTCCCATCTGAGACAGATACATTCGAATTGGATCTTCGGTACCGCGTGATGACTCTTCGCCATCGATGCGAATTTCGGGGCGCCGTTTCTTGCGCATGGCAAGTGGTTCGCCCGCATCGTCCTTCACGGGATCAGCGACGATCTGCATGTTCAGTTCTTCCAGACAGCTGATCAGATTGTCGAGCTGCTGTGGATCGGCGGCCTCATCGGGTAAGAACGCATTGACCTGCGAGAACAACAAATGTCCCTGCTGCAGGCCGGTTTCGATCAGTTGACGAAGAGATTCATCGAGGCGGTACATGTTCAAGCTCCTGTGGTTTTCCTGGCTGGCCGACTGATGTGCGAATGTGATGTGCCGCCACGGCACTGCCTGTCACAACCTGTAACATCGTGTCACAACCGATTTACTTCATGGAAGAAGGATGACCCATTTGACTTTGACGGAAATTGTAAAGTCGGCGGAGCGCGTCTTTTGTGTCGTCGTCGAGTTCGCTCACGGGCTTAGCCGTTTGAGACAGTAGTTGTTTCGACACGAGGTTCAGTCGTTTTTCTCGCCGTTCCAGAATGGGTCCGAGGACCCGCTCCAGATGGTTTGGCACCGAAGCGCCGTTTTGCTCATCACCGCTCGGCTGATCGGTCATGAGTCTGAAGATTCCTTTCTCTTCCGCCGTATCGACGACCGCGTTGATCAGACTCAGAAGTTCCGAATCTGATTCTGCAGCGACAATCAAACGGCTTAATTCGGGAAGATCTCCATCTTCCTTCCACAGATCGATGCACAACGCCAGCAGCCGCTGGTGTCGCACATTTTCGAAGTCATCCGCACCAATATGGTGACGAATGAAATCGATCGTTTCCGGACACGTCAGTATAATCTCCAGCATCTCCCGTTCCGCTCGCTCCATAGCGTTTTCGGGACGAGGCCCAATCCCGGTGGGCTGCCGATCAGCGTCCCGGCGAAATGGACTTTTCCTGTCTGTTTTATCTCTTAGATCCTTTAGTTGCTGGCGAGCGGTTCTTTCGTCCACCTGGACCCGCCAACACACACTCCGAAGAATCATATCTTCGCGAACGGTCCCGGCCAGTCCCTGCGATTCCGCAAGAAACTCCACCATCTGATTTAGTATCTGCTGACGACCGGCCACGGATTGTGAATCGGTGCGTCGCAGAATCGATTGCAATTTGTATTCCCACGCCTCGGGAGCCGTGTTGATAAGCTGGTAGAATTCCTCGGATGAGTGTGTTTCAAGGTAGTCTGCGGGATCCTTGCCTGACGGAACATTCAGGACTCGAAGATCAAGATCCTGAGCAAGAAACCGTGAGATTGATCGTTCTGCCGCCTGTTGCCCTGCGGCATCACTGTCGTAAACCAGTACAACTTTCTCTGCGAAACGTCGCAAAAAACGCACATGTTCTTCCGTCATGGCGGTCCCAAGGGTGGCCACCGCGTTCTTCACACCGGCCTGATGGCAGGCGATGCAGTCCATGTATCCTTCTACAATAATTGCCGTTTTGCTGGTGCGAATGGCATCTCGAGCCATATTGAAAGCGAAGAGCATTCGCCGCTTCTGAAAGATCGCACTTTCTAAACTGTTCCAGTACTTCGCATCACTTTCAATGTTGCCTCCCGGCAACACTCGTCCTCCAAAGGCCACAGGGCGTCCACGTTCGTCAAAGATCGGAAACACCAGACGACCAACCAGGTTGTCAAAATACCCCGCTCCATTGTCCCGTTCACGAATCAATCCCGCGGAAACCAGTTGAGCCGGAGTGAATTTTCCTTTCGCCTTTTCAAGGAACCAGTTCCAGTCTTCCGGATGATAGCCCAGCTTGAAATTGCTGACCGTTTCCGCCGAAAGCCGACGCTTCAGCACATACTGTCGAGCATTCTCGGCCGCCGGTCCCGTCTTCAATGATTGATGCATCAAATTGACGGCCCATTCGACCACAACCAACGAATCAGTCTTACGCCCCGTATTTTCATGTGTCCCGTTTGAACGCGACTTCTTTGGCATTTCCAGCCGCGCCCGCCGCGCCAACGATTCAATCGCTTCGGGAAACGGTACTCGTTCAATTTCCATCACCCAGCGAAAACAGTCTCCACCCTGATCGCACACCCAGCATCGATACGACTGGCGATCCGGATAGACATGAAATGACGGGTTCTTATCATCATGGAATGGACACAAGCCGACAAAGTCCCGACCCCCGTGGAGCGGTTTTAAAGCAACCACTTCAGAAACAAGATCCACGATGCTGGTGCTTGAACGAACCAGTTCCTTGAAGTCTTCTCCAAAACCCTGAACCACATGTTTCTCCGATCGAGTGATCCGTCAAACTTTCGGTTGCCGACTCATGCTTGTCCCGCTGGAATTGCCCACGATCCGCGCAGCCGAAACGGCTGTGGTACGGAAAGGAGCTGCCAGCGGGCATATTGAAATCAGCAGGAGCGTCATTGCTCAACTACTGAGGAATCCAGTTCTGCGATACCGGGAGTCTGCTTCCTGAACTCTTCGTCCGGCGTCGCGCAATTCTAACCGCCAACAGCCCGCGGTCAAGCTGTTGCCGAATTCAGAAGGCCCGAAATCTCACGTCGCAAAGTCATGCGTGGCACAGTGTTGCAGGCTTATGCCTGATGCTTTTTCAACGTTTTCGGACGACGTCGGTTAGCCAGCTCAATGCGAAGTCAGACCGCA
>JAGQQS010000319.1 GCA_020426105.1 Planctomycetaceae bacterium | reverse complement strand
GTGCTGTTCCTCTCCAATCCTCCGGGCATCACACGTGAGTTGCGGCGAAGTCTTCTGGATGACCTGGCGACAATGAACGCATGGAAACTGCAGGATTCCGGCGATCCCGAGATCGCGACGCGAATTTCGCAATACGAAATGGCGTACCGCATGCAGACATCTGTGCCGGAACTGACGGACATTTCCGGTGAGCCCCGAACAACGTTCGATTTGTACGGCGAAGATGCCAGGACTCCGGGCACCTTTGCATGGAACTGCCTGATGGCCCGGCGTTTGTGCGAACGCGGGGTGCGTTTTGTACAATTGTTTCATCGTGGCTGGGATCAGCACGTACTGCTTCCGAAAAATATTGCAATACAGTGCCAAATAACCGATCAGGCAACAGCCGCCCTGGTTCAGGATCTGAAGCAGCGGGGCCTGCTGGAGGACACTCTTGTGGTGTGGGGTGGTGAGTTCGGAAGAACGGTGTATTGTCAGGGAAAACTCACTCCGGGCGATTACGGCCGCGACCATCACCCGCGCTGCTTCACAATGTGGATGGCCGGGGCGGGAATTAAAGCAGGAACCACGCTCGGTGAAACAGACGACTTCAGTTATAACATCACGCGCGATGCTGTCCATGTGCATGATCTGAATGCGACGATTCTGCACCTGCTGGGAATCGATCACACGAAACTCACTTTTAAGTTTCAGGGACGGCACTATCGCCTGACGGATGTTCACGGCGAAATCGTCAACCGCGTTCTTGGATGAAAGTTGCGGTCTGCTTTAAGGCCGGGAAAAGCAGTGTGCCAACAGAGAAATTCGTTTTAGCAGAGTCCGCCTGCGACGGAATCGCGCACAGTCCGCATCGGGCCGGGACCTGGCGGCAGGATTAACGCATGACATCATCGGGCTTTGGACATCAGAATCAAACCGCGCCAGGCGATCAGATCGTGCTGTGGGACTTCGACGGAACTCTGGCAGACACGTTATCGAGCAGCGTGTCGATCTACAACGAACTTGCCACTCAACACGGGTTCAGGACGATTTCCGATCCATCCACGCTGCGAGATCTCACAACCAGTGAAATTATGCAGCTGCTCGGGATCCCGATTTGGAAACTACCTGGGTTGGCCCGCCGATTCATGGCTCGGCAAAAGCATGTGATCCAGCACGTGCCACTGTTTCCGGGCATCGAGCATGTCTTACGGACGCTTCGGAATTCCGGCGTGGTGCTTGGGATCGTATCGAGCAATTCCGACGAGAGCATTCGTTTGTGTTTGCGCGCGAACAATGTGGAACAGTACTTTGATGAAATCGTGGGCTACGCCAGACTTTTCGGCAAGCATTTGGCACTCAGGAAAACGATGGCACAGCGGTCCGTGCTTCCGCGGCAGATCCTGTATATCGGCGATGAGGTGCGGGATATCGAGGCCGCCGCACGTGTGTCAGTCGAAGTTGCCGCGGTGACCTGGGGCTGGCATTCTTCAAGTCTGCTTTCCAGTCAGAGACCAACCTACCTGATCAATGAGGCATCTGAGATTCTTGATATGCCTCGATTTCGCAGTCTCCGGGCCGGCCCGGACTGAATCTGCATTTTGTCGTAAAACGGATCGGTGTGCGTCTATTCCGCTTTCAACTCAATGACACAAATTTGATTTGTTGTTCCCACCGAAGTCTTGCCGGACCGGACAAAGGCGATTCGGGAACCGTCCGGCGAAAATACGCACGCTTCTTTTCGCATCATCAATGAACCCACATCATCACCCGTTACATTTTTCGCAGGATGCTGATGTCGAGATTCGTTTGGCGAACTCCGGTCTTCGATCGGATGCGTAGCTCCGGTCTGAGTATCCGTGAGGCAAACCTCACCCTTCAGGCCGTGAGCGATCCATCGACCATCGGGACTCCATGTAAACGCTGAACTAATATCGGCGGTGTTGTGAGTCAACTGCGTGGTTTCTCCGGTGGCAGGAGAAACGGTCCAGATCTGGACAATGCCGGAATCGTCTTTTGCGAGAAATGCAATTCGCGAGCCGTCAGGGGAACTCCGGAGCCAGTGCCGCGTCCCCTGAATTCCGGGATAGCGCCGCCCCGTTGTACGTGTCAATCGCCTTTGTCGGGCTTCTGGCAAGGGCTGAAGACGCCCCGTCGGTGAAAGGGTTGCAGGAAGTGTGGCTGAGGCCGGGAGGTGTTCCGGGAGATCCACGATGAAGACTTCGGTCACGTCGCCATGTTCCGCCGTCACAAGCTGCCCCTGAAAGGCTATTGCACGCCGCTGCCGCGATCCGTCCTTGCGGAGATATCCATCAGTTCCAATCCATCCCTCTTCATTGGCCCGTTTGATTTCATCGGAGTCCGGCGCAGGAGCGGGGACAGTCTGTGTGACGAGGGCTGAGAACCATTCACCACTATGATTGCGAGGATGATTGGGGGGAACGACGACCGGGTGCCCGGGCACGGCGATGCCGATATCACGCAGGCCGGGTTCTGCAATGGCGTCGTTGTACGTGAACGCGACCCATTCGCCGGCAGCATCCCACACATGCACATGGGTGCCGCCGCGCAGCGCGCCAGGAGTCGCGGCGGTCAGGTCGCGTGCATCCAATCGAGTGAAGAGATGGGGAACACGGGTATCGATCACGACTCCCTGGCGATGATTTGGAGCATAGCGCCAATCGTCGTCTGGATGTTCGGGGCCGAGAATGAAAACGACCAAAGGGAGATGCGGATGGTGTGTCACGACCCCACAACAAGCGCCGTTCTCTGCGGTATAGAGGACTTTAACTTCGGAGGTCTCTACATTTACCGCTTCAATGCGCGGGCTGTCGAATACATCGCCCGCGGGATCGGAACGCACATCATACACCAGCCACCTGCTGTCCGGTGACCATACGCCGGTATTTGTAAGGATTCTGCCGCCGGGACCGTGAGTGACTTGTCGTTCTGCTCCACGGACCGTGGAGCTTTCATGGGACTCCGAGGCATTCAGAGGCTGATTCATCGTAAGCACGCATCCCAGAACACACGCGAAGATCCGCTGGCCTGGATGAAAGGGGGTTTGTGGCATGGGCAATCAACATCGAACACTATTCGTCAGCAGCACCAAATTTTCGGATTGTGCGTTTCGGACGCTCACGCGTGCGAAACGCTTCGAAATCGTCAACCTTGTATTCGGGCAGCACCGTATTAATACGCTTTTCGATATTGGTAAGCTCACCGCCCTGCTGGAGAGTCACGAAGGTGATCGCACGGCCATTCTGGTCGGATGACAAACGGCCCGTTCGGCCGACGCGATGCACATAATCATCGCAGTATTCAGGGATGTCGTAATTGATGATGTGCGAAATCCCGCTGATATCGATTCCGCGGCCGACAACGTCTGTGGCAATCAGCAGCCGCAGTTCACCGGCTCTCAAGGATTTGATCACCTGATCGCGTTTGCGTTGGGGCAGGTCGCCGTGGATCGCGGCGATGCGGTTGGACTTCAGGCGTTTTGTAAATTCCGCGTAGAGTGCATCGGCGCCGCGTTTTGTGCGGGTAAACACAATCGCCTGCTGCGGCTTTTCTTTGGCGAGCACTCGCAGCAGCAGGGGTTTCTTGCGGTCTTCGTCAACTGTGATGTAGTACTGCTCGATCGTATCGACGACAACCCGATCTTCTGACAAATCGACCATCTCAGGTTCGATCATGTACCGTTGAGCCAGTTTTTCCACAGGGGGCGGCAACGTAGCGGACAGCAACAAAGTCTGGCGTTCCGTCGGGCAGGATTTCAGGATGCGCTCAATGTCAGGGCGAAAGCCGATATCAAGCATGCGGTCGGCTTCGTCCAGCACGACAATTTTTAGATCACTTAACTTCAGGTGCTGTCGTCGCAAAAGATCAATGACGCGGCCCGGTGTTCCAATGACCACGTGGGCGCCGCCTTCAAGATCATCGATCTGCCGCCCGATGGGCCGTCCACCAACCGCGAGTGCGAATTTTAGTCTGGAAGTTCCGCTGAGTTTCTTTGACTCAGCGTGAACCTGTTCTCCCAGTTCGCGGGTCGGGGCCATCACCAGCAACTGGACGCGACCTTTTGAAACGTCAAGCCGCTCCATTGCCGGTAACATGAATGCGGCAGTTTTTCCAGTGCCCGTGCGAGCCTGTCCGATGCAGTCACGTCCCGTGAGCGCGACAGGAATGAATGCCACTTGAATCGGGCTGGGCGTTTCGTAGCCAATCTTCTTGATTGTCTTAAGCGTCGCCGGGGAAAGGCCCAGCTGTGCAAATGTCGAAATTGTTTCCGTTGGTACGTCCAATTCAGAGTCCAGGATCTTCCGCCAACCAATGAGTCATTCGAGCTTCCGTTCCAAACAGGTCCAGACCATCAGACCAACGGAACTCCCACAGAGCCTCAGCACAACGGATGGCGAACACGGGGTCGCGAGGCAAAAATTCGTGGAATTGCCACTCTATGCCATGTTCCATGCTCCGTCAACACCTCAGGGGAGTTCCGCCGTACGCATCGGGACTAAAAACTCGGTTTACATCGATTCGGGAAGCTTACAGGCTGCCGATTTGAGCCCCCCGAAGTTCACCGCAGGGACTCGCAAGGCCTCTGCACTGGAAAATCACCGCGTTTTCGTAGCAGAAAGGCGCTGTGAGACCACGGGACGAGCCCGTGGGCGACTAAATCATCAGCCCGCTTACCGGGATGGAACGCGGGGAATGCAACGGCGATGTCGAATTCAATGACAATGCGTGGCTCGATGGGGCAACCGGTCACAAAGGAGCTTCGTTGAATTCGGAATTCCCGCTTTCCGGAGTATATTACAGAGGGGCAATTCCCTGCCGTTCTCCGCAAAAATCCAGGGCCTGCTTACTGGAAGTACCATAGGCGGAGCGGCTAAACTTTAGTCATCTGTTGCGTGCAACAGCGCGCAGTTTTGCTCCTGTTTCCCCTCAATCTCTTTTCGGTGACAATACATGGATGCTTTGTTCGATCTTTTCAGCAGCATGGTCAACGTATTTTGGTCGTTGCTGGAAGTCGTCGTTAATCTGGTTCGCGTTCTGCTTCCGTGGCTGCCGCTGCTGTGCTGGATCGGATTCTGGACGTTCGCTGTGGACTGGGCGAAAGCATTTCCTGTGCTGAAACGAGGAGGTTTCATCGGCGTGTTGCTGTTGATGTTTATGGCCGTTCTGGTCTGGGGCGCTGTGGCGCCTCCGGTTGGAGGAAAGCACCTGATGCTCGGACTGTCGGTAAGCAATCATGCCGGAAAATTCATCTACGTGACCATGGTCACCTGTATCGCGTTGCTTTGTGGTTCGGCTCAACTATCGGGTGCCTTTGGTCGTCTGGGCGAGTTTCCGGACGAACCAGCGGATGATGACCACGCGCACGACGCCCATGGTCATGACAACCATGGACACCACGATGCTGCTAGTCAACACGATCATGGTCATGCGGCGCATGCGCATTAAGCGAACAATTATTCCACCACCTGCACTTTGTGCCTCAACTCTCCTGCCTGTTGATCTCACCTGCCTGGATGTCTTACGATGAAACCATTTACGCTGCTTGGCGTTCTGCTTGTTACTGGAGTCTCTGTGGCCGGGGACTGGCCAAACTGGCGTGGTCCGAACGGAAATGGAACGGCTGACGGGACAGGCTATCCGACGGAATGGTCCGCGGAAAAAAACATCATCTGGAAGTATGAGCTGCATGGGCGCGGCGCATCGACTCCGAGTGTGACGGGGGACTCGATCTTTCTGACAACAACCATTGACGGCCAAAATGTCGTTATTGGACTTGGAATGGACGGAAAGGAACGCTGGTCCAAAACCCTGGGAGCTGCTGTCGAAGGCAAGCCGGGCAAGGACGGTACAGGAGCGAATCCGTCGACGGTGACCGACGGAACATATGTATTCGCCTACTTCAAGAGCGGTGACTTGGGTTGCTTTACGGTGGCCGGTGAACTCAAGTGGCAGAAGAATCTGCAGGCCGAATACGGGGAAGATACATTGTGGTGGGACCTGGGAACGTCTCCGGTGCTGACGCGTGACGCGGTGGTTGTCGCCTGCATGCAAACTGGCCCCTCCTATGTTGCAGCCTTTTCCAAGGCGGACGGTTCCGTCATCTGGAAGCATGATCGAAACCTTAACGCACCAGAAGAAGCCGCGCAGAGTTATGCGACCCCCTCCGTTGTGGAAGTAGCCGGTCAGCAGCAGATCATTGTCCTGGGGGCGGATCATGTTACGGCACATGATGCCGCGACAGGCAAAGAAATCTGGCGAGTTGGCGGCCTGAATCCTACAGGCCACAAATACTTCCGCTCAATTGCTTCTGCAGCAGTGTCTGACGGATTCGTCATCGCTCCGTATGCGCGTGGTGAATCGCTGACCGCGATCAGGATGGGAGGTTCAGGAGATGTGACATCCAGTCACGTGGAATGGTTTAATCAGACCACTTCCGGGGACGTTCCGACGCCTGCGATCTGGAATGGTCGGATTTTCGTCTGTCGTGACGGTGGTGACGCGCGGGGCACAATCGATTGTCTCGACCTGCTGACAGGAAAATCAATCTGGTCCGGGCAGCTGCCCAAGAACCGAAACACGTATCGCGCTTCGCCGACGGTGGCTGACGGAAAGCTGTATGTGGCCCGTCAGGACGGAACTGTTTTTGTGTTGGATGCGACCGGCAATGAGTTCAAAATTCTTGCCCAAAACACAATCGCCGACGAGCACACCGTAGCCACACCTGTGGGCGTAGACGGTCGTATCATTCTGCGAACGGACGGACATGTTTATATGATCGGCAGCGGCGGCTGACCGTGGCCATGGCGTCCAGTGCGGTCCATTTTGAGAAGGACGGGATGCAACTGACAGGAGAGTCTGTCAACGGACTGATTCGTATCAATTCTCCGCAGCCTCCAATGATGAAGACTGCGAGGGGCTGAGGCGTTGATCGGTGCTTAACGAATAAACCGGCAAACCGCACCCCCGACAACGCGTTGCCCCTGAGGTGCGGTTTGCAGTTTGGTTCACTGGATATCGACGCATTCGGGGCCGGAATTACATAGATCCCATCTGGTCACCGAAAGTTCGCCATTCCATGATGGAAGGGTCCGCCACTTTGCGATATCCAAGGCTCATGATCACTTCAAGAACTTCGCTCCATGTGGGAAAAGGTCGACCGCTTTTGCGTTTATAGTCGTCCATCGCCCTCATGAATTCAATTTCGTTGTCTGAATAATCACGTTCACAGGTTGTGGGATCAATCTGGCGGCGGCGATCCTGCCGACGGCGATCAATAATCTCGCGGCGTTGTTCAATCGACAGATCTGCGGCAGCCATCTCCACTTCCGGTTTGGAGGTTGATTTGACTTTGGTTTCGGCTACTTTGGCCTCAGTGGCCGCAGGGCGGCGATTTGAGGTCATACGTCTGCGACCTGTTCGACGTCTTTCATTGACGAGCAGATCGGTGGAATAATCCGACATAAATAATCACTCTCTTCACGTTTACGGGGGAGAAAACGAGTCCCACTGCCGCCCGATCAGACTCATTCGGTTCGGCAATGGCATTGGCCGGATGCTGTGCGACAGATGTTTCCGGATGTGATCGTTAAGTCGCCACAACGATTCCGTATTCCGGTAGGGGAGTATTCCCCACAAAATGCCGAGCGGGCGAAATAAAGCGATTACTGAGAGATGTTCATCAAAAGAAACATTAGCGATCGTGGAAGAAAACCGATCATAACGATCAGGCTACTTATGATAGCCCAGTGAAGCCATGACGTCGAAAAGCTCTTCAAAAGTGATGAATCTCCGATGATGCGCGATTTTGTAGTCATCGACAGCATTTGCCAGTTCGGCCACTTCTGGTCGTGCGGACCGATCTCCATCCCGAAATTGTCGGCGTTCCGACTGGCTGGAGGCCGCGCCGGCGTCACGCTGACGACGTTCTACAAAAACAGGCCCCGGTTGCTCAATGACAGATTGCTGGCTCATGATTTGGTTCACCTTTCGCACGGCGTGCCAGTCGAAATGCTGTTGTGCTGACTGGACACTGCGTAACCATTGGTTGGGATTTGCATGGCCGCAAACAGGTTTCCGCGGCAATCGGGCGATTCGACAGGGACTAGCGCGAAAGTGGTCTGATTTTATCAGATCTGTCGGACAAGCCGATTTCGATGTTTCCAGGTTTTCCGTACAGCATCTGTTGCGTTAATACCTCATGGCGTTGAAATACGCAGATTCGGATAAGACATCGGTCTGTTACTCGCTGCGGAATGATTATGACAGCTATCAGTATACTTGGTGCGGGCGCGATGGGAACCGCCTGTGCGTGGATTGCCGCACAGAATCCCGAGACATCAGTACGGCTTTGGGCACGCAATGAAACATTTGCGCGACACATGCACGAAACACGGGAAAACAGTCGCCTGCTGCCACATGTGAAACTGCCGCCGCGCATCGACATTACGGCTGATGCATCGCGGGCTTTGCGTGAAGCCGACGTCGTGCTCGTTTGTATTCCAACCCGGGGCGTGCGAAATGCAATGCATGAACTCGCGGCGTTGATCCCGCGAAGTGCGTTACTGGTCAGCGCTGTGAAAGGGATTGAAAATGAAACACTGTTGCGACCGAGCCAGCTGATTCAGGAGTTCGTGGGGCAGCGTCCGGTCGTCGTCCTTGGGGGACCGTGTCATGCGGAAGAAATCACTGTCAGGAAGCCTGGAAGCATTGTCGCGGCATGTGAATCGCTGGACGCTGCCGAACAGATTCAGTCACTGCTTTCGATGGATTCGCTGCGTGTATACGCGAATGCTGACCAGCGCGGTGTTGAGCTGGCGGGCGCCCTGAAGAATGTAATCGCTATTGCGGCGGGTATCTGCGACGGGCTGAAGTTCGGCGACAATGCGAAGGCAGCACTGCTGACTCGAGGTCTCGCCGAAATGGTCCGGTTTGGAATCACGACGGGGGCGCACAGCGAAACGTTTTTTGGTCTGGCGGGTCTGGGCGATCTCGTCGCCACCTGCAACAGTCAGCACAGTCGCAATCGGTTTGTAGGCGAAGAACTCGGACGTGGCCGAAGTCTGGCTGAGATTCAGGACTCCATGACGGCCGTTGCGGAGGGGGTCTTTACGGCGCGGAGTGTCTGTCAGTTTTCGCATCAACACGGCGTCAATATGCCAATCGCGGAACAAGTCTTTCGCGTGCTCTTTGAAAACAAATGCCCCCGCGCAGCCACTGTCGAATTAATGCAACGTCCCCTGAAACTGGAATAAGTTATGTACGAGAAGCATAATTGCTGCGAGTCAGCGGCGCCGGGTTCAGACTTCGTGTGGAATTAAAGCATACCCGCGAGACTCAGTATCCACCATCCGAGCCCGGTGACGGTCAGCAGTGCAATCAGGCCAGTAATGAATGCGATCACCCGTTTTCTGTTGATGGCGGCCTGTGTCAGGCTGATCAGTTTTAGCGACGTTTTCCCACCGAATGTAATCCTGGAACCGTGGCGAAGTGTGCACCGGGCCTCAACGTTACCATCGACGTACGTTGGTTTTGTTTTGGATTCCTGATGTAACTTCCACTGCTGACCGTCGTACTCGAGCCAGCATTGAAGGCTATCTACTCCCTCCTCACGCAATAAAAGCACATCTGCTCCATGTGAAGAGCCGATCGATGTGCGTGCTTTGACAAGTGGCACAGTTCGCTCCGCGCCGGAAATCTGCAGACGCCATCCTGCGGGTGCTGGCCCTTTATAGGCCGGCGGGCGAGTGGCCGTGGCCGTTGTCGCCCGCACCGGTTCTGAACGGATGCGGTCCGGCTCGGGCTGTCGAATCGCCGGTGTTTCTGATCGACTAAAGCTGTCTGTTGCTTCAGCGATGGGATGGTTGCCTTCGATCAGCCAGCCGGATGCAGAAGTGATCGAAGATCGTTGCGGCGTCGATTTTCTCCCGGACAATTCAGCCTTTGCCCTGGCCTGTTTTGCCCGGAGCGTGACCAGTTCACGAAAATCAAACTGGATTGTCTTTCGCTGCGCAAACGGTTTGACAGCGTGGGCCAGTTCGTCAGCAGACTGGTAACGGTTCGCAGGATCCTTCTCCATCATCTTCGCAATCAGAGCGCCGACCTCCGGCGGAATTTCCGGCCGCAGCTGACAGACATTTCGGGGCATTTTCGTACGATGCGCATCCAGCTTGGCTTTGTTGGTTTTCTCAGGGAACGGAACATGCGACGTGAGCGCCACATACAGCGTTGCCCCGAGGCTGTAGATGTCCGCTCGCCCATCGACATGTCGGCTGTCAAGCGATTGTTCCGGAGCGATATAGTCGGGCGTCCCGAGGCAATCATGGCCAAACAGCATCGAAAGAGAAAATTCTTCCTCCGGTGCGTCTTTAATCAGGGCCAGTCCAAAGTCCAGAATTCGAGTTACGCCTTCCTGATCGATCAAAAGATTGGCAGGCTTGATATCGCGATGAATAATCCCGTGCGCATGCGCAGCTTTCAGCGCCTCCGCGACCTGCAAAGCCATATCGCAGACCATCGGCCACTTGAGAGCTCCATGCAAAGCGACGAGCTCATGCAGACTGATGCCGCGAAAAAGTTCCATCACGAGATAATGCACGGCCCCCGTGGTGGCCATTCGCCAGGTACGAACGATATTCGGGTGATCGAGACGCATTCCGGCGATCGCTTCCAGCTTCATTCTGGTGAGCAGCCCGGCATCAAGGGCATGATCGGAGGACAGGATCTTGAAGGCAACCTTTCGATCTTCCGTCGGATCTTCTGCAATAAAAACGCATCCCATCCCTCCAAATCCCAGAACTTCGCGAATTCGATAGCCGTCGATCACGAGGCCGCGATAACGGCCTTCAAGCAGCCGTTCGGCCTGAAAGGGCGTGAGCACATGGGCACGCACGAGAAGTTTGGCAGTTTCCCGTGCTGTTGCTGTAACGGGGATCTTAAAGCGGTCCTGGACTTTTCTGATCTGCACGGCCGTCAACAGCTCGCTCTTTTCGAGCAACTCAAGGAAGTTCTGGGCTGCGACGGGCACCTGCATCTTTGTGGCTCTGTCAAACCAAATTGATCAAGACGAGATCGCCGTCAAGTGCCCCCATGGACTTGCATGTTCGGGCGAATACACGGCATACCCGAAGATCTGATGTTCCGGGCTTGTGTAAGACTATCACCTTCTGCGTGCCGAGAAAACCGTTTTGGGCAGGAATACGGAATTCCAGCAAAACAACCAGCGAATACTTCACTTCATTCCGAGGTCGCGATCGAGAAGTCGAATCAGACTGGCCAGTGACGAAACTTCGAGCTTCTTCATGGCTCCGCTCCGATGTTTCTCAACGGTCTTGAAGCTAATGCCCAGTTGAATCCCCGTGGCCTTATTGGTGGCACCCCGGTAGATCATCAGAATGACTTCACGTTCCCGGACGGAAAGTCGATCGAGGTAAGATTTTCCGGGCGGGAGAACGGGGGGGAGACGTTCGTCAAATGAATCCACGTTCTTCAGTTGTCGGAATCCCTCGTTGACCGCAGCGAGCAATTCCGTGCGCTCGAATGGCTTGTCCAGCACTGTGACAGCGCCGTTTTTCATGGCCTCCACAGCCAGACTGGTTGTAGGAAACGCGGTGACGAGGATGACCTTGAAATGGTTTGGCCTGGCCGACAAAAATCGCTGAACTTCGATCCCGACAATCCCATGCATCACCTGGTCTGTGATCACAACTCCCGGCGGCAGGTGCTGTGAGTCTTCAAGAAACTCGGAGGGCGAATTGTAGGCGCGTACCAAGTAACCCGAAAGTTGCAGCATCGAGGTTACAACTTTCAGCACATCCGGATCATCATCGACCAGGTAGATCCGTTCGATCTGATCCGCCGAGCGTTCCTGAGAAATGAAGCCGTTGAATTTCTGGGGCCGGGAGCCACTTTCAGATGCTGGGCTGTCCGTCATGGATATTCATTCACTGTAACGAGGTTCGACGCAGGTCAATTGGGTGCACATCTGTGATGCTTTAATAGACGAAAATTTAGTTTTGGCAATTACAGAATGTGAAAAGTCACCAGGGTTCGCCAGCAGATGGATTCGGTGGGGACCGATTCTGTGCTTGCGTGGCGACGGGGTCTGCGCGATACAATAAGTCGAAATCCGGGGAATTC
>JAGQQS010000318.1 GCA_020426105.1 Planctomycetaceae bacterium | reverse complement strand
GCAGCTGCGTCGATTGTGATCAGATCAGTTTCACGCGGCAGTATTTTTTCTTGCCCGCCCAGACTAACAGTCCGTCGGTCACCTCGATCTGCTGATCGTGTGTGGCAATTGTTGTTTTTTCTTCACCCAGTTTTGCGCCGCTGCCCTGAATCAGACGTCGGGCTTCGCCGTTGCTGGGGCAAAGATTGAGCGCGGTCAGAAGTTTGACGGCTGCCAGGGGCCCATCGGTGAGCAGCGTCGCGTCGAGTGCCACCTCCGGAATATCGGTCGGCAGTGCTTCGCCTCCGATTTCTGCCTGCCAGCGGGCTGCCGCCGTTTCTGCATCAGCGGTGGAGTGGTACTGCGCGATTACAAGTTTCGCGAGAGTTACTTTGGCTTCTTTGAGGTGCCCGGCGAGCAGTCGGTCTACTTCATCCAGTGGCACTTCCGTCAGGAGCTCAAAATACATCTTCATCACGGCATCCGGCAACTGCATGAATTTCTTCATCATATCGTATGGGGATTCACTGATGCCGATGTAGTTCCCCAGGCTTTTTCCCATGCGGCGGGCGCCATCCAGCCCCACGAGGATCGGAGACATCACAGCGATCTGCTGGTTCAGGTTTTCCTGAGCCTGCAGGTCGCGGGCCAGCATAAAGCTGTAAAGTTGTTCGGTGCCACCCAGCTCCACGTCCGAGCGGATCTCCACACTGTCCCAGGCCTGCATGACCGGATACAGGCACTCATGCAGGAAGATGGCTTTCTCGTCACGGTATCGTTTGGCGAAGTCGTCACGGGTCAGCAACTGAGCCACGGTGACGCGTCCACACAGCGCCAGCACTTTTGCGAACGACATCTGGCCGAACCAGTCACCATTGCGATGCACTTCGGCACGCGACAGATCGACAATTTTACCGACCTGAGCGAGGTAAGTGGCAGCATTGGATTCGACTTCTGCTTCGGTAAGCCGTTTGCTGCGGGCTTCATCGCGACCGCTGGGATCACCGACAAGTGCGGTATAATTGCCGATGATGATGACGGCCTGATGCCCCAGTTCCTGAAACTGCCGCATTTTGCGGAGCGGGACGGTATGGCCGAGATGGACATCGATGCCGGTCGGGTCGATCCCGTACTTGATTCGCAGCGGAACTCCCGTATCTTTGCTGAGCTGGAGTTTCCTGCGAAGTTCATCGTGTGGCACGATTTTTTCGATACCACGGGTAATAATTTGAAGCTGTTCTTCAACAGACGGGAAATTCGTAGACATCGATAGTCATCGCAGATAGCACGGAGATTCGGGACACACAACAGCACCAGGCAGATGCTGCAACGGCGGAAGCGTAGTGCGATTGACGGCCAATGTCCAAACAGCGGCCGGGAATCAACGCGAAGAAATCACATCGATTTGCGTGCCCACCGGAACATTCGGCCACAGGCGACCTGCGGGCTCAATCCGCACCGCGGCCAGAGAGTCTCCGGAAATGCCGGTTACGTCCGCTTCCATCGGAATATCCACAACCTGCCCCTGAAACAGTTCGTTGCCTGGGAATCGCAACTCCACCTGCTGGCCGGGGCGCATCTCATAGACGCGTCTCGTCGGCAAATATGCGGTGACGTAACGTCGGTCCGTATGCAGAATTCGCAGCATGACTTCGCCAGCCTGCATATCGTCACCCTCACGATACCGCACCTGGCCAACAGTTCCGTAAACGGGCGATGTCACGCTCACTTCGCGACTGACGGCCATCATGGATTCCAGCTGTTTGCGGGCATCCATATACTGCGCCTTCATATTCGTCACGCCGACAGCTTCGTTAACTGTGGCGGGCAGTGAGGCACGGACAGATTCCAGGCGGACCTGTTCAGATCGCAATGATTCCAGCACCGGATCGGGTTCCGACACGGCGACAGAATCCGACACGACCGAACTGCGTGGCAATTCTGCAACGCGCACAGGTTCCCGTTCTGAAGACTCGGGCAACTGGCCGGGAACCAGCGACGACTGGTCCGTCGCGCCACTGAAGAAAATAATCCCCCCCGACCGTCGCCTTGGGGCAGGTTTTGGCTGAGGTGTATGACTGGATGAAACGCTGCGGATCGGCACTGAACCCGCCGGGCGATTCTGCCTGCCATCCGGAGCGCGGCTGGCCGTTGTGCCGTCAAGTTCGCGTGTTGCCATGCGTTGACGCACGTTGGAGAGTTCGCGATCCAGGTCGCGCGTGCGCCATTCCAGTTCAATTGCCGCCTGTGCCTCGACGCGCTTCAGTTCACGCTCGAGATCACGCACTACAGCTTCCTGAGCGGCGATGAACGCTACATGCTCAAGTTTTTCCAGTGTCAACAAAGGCTGACCGGAGAAGACTTCTTCTCCCGGTTTGATCTGGATATGCGTCAGTCGCGAAGGGGCTGGCACCCGAATCGTGGTGATGTCGGCTGAAAGGACCCCGGTCAACGGCTGATTTCGACGTTGCCCGAAAAGATAAATTGTGAAAAAACCAATCAGCAGAGCGCACGCCAGTAATGACACTGTTCGCAGTGCCGACGCCGGTAATGCCGACGGCGGCCGCGACGTCGTGAGTCGACACAGTTTTTTCGCCTGTTCAGGCCATGCTTCGTCAATAATGCGGGCCACGGGAATCTGGAGTTCTTCAGCGATGGCTGACATCTCGCGATGACGCCAAAGCGCAATCTGCCCCAGAAAATAAATCCCCAACTGATTCAGTAACACCGCTTCACGCGTACGAATGCAGCTAACCTGCGTCAGATCGTCTGCACATTCCGGCACGCCGTCGTAGACAACTCCGAAACTTCGGTCCATGCGATGTCCGCGTGGCATTGTGGCAATAATCGGCGATTCCATGGGTCCATCCGTCAGGAACATCCGAAAAGCATTCGGCGGTGCCATATCGACACATCACAACCCGAAGTGCTTCGTGAACGTCGGTCCGACAGACGCGCGCATGACCATGCCGGTCATTTTTCTGCTGCGCAGTCTGACTTCTCTGTTTTCGGCCTTGCGCTCGTGATTGGTTGACGAAATTCGGAAATCCGGAGCGCCGCATGCGATTAACCAGAGGTCGTCTGGCAGCCCGTGCTTGAACAGCCGCAGCAGTAATTGAGGAAAATTACCCGATCACCAGAATTGCCGATTTTCAGATGTCGGACGTTAACAGGCCGGATTTTGCAGATCGAACAGTCGTTAGAAGTCTTACCAGACTTCGTAAAATGCCCTGTTTTGCGAGTGGTGGATCTGGCAGATCATGCCGGAGTTCATATCCTGGGCTGAGGTGCGTAGAATCCGCAGGCTGTTCAGACGAAATCCAGCGAACGGGTTTTGCGACATCCGTTGTAAAATGCGTGAACGGGACTGAGTGGGCATGGAAACGTGATGTTTATGAATCTTTTAATCTCAATTCAAACCAGGATAGGTGTGCGAGGTATGCGACTGACGGCGAAGAAAGCAAATTCGCAGAGTAACCGTGGTCTGTCGGACGGGGGCTCGATGAGTTCAACGCGGTTTGCGATGGCGATGGGGGCGGTTTCATTTTTAAGTCTCTCGTTTGGTCTGGTCCCGGGAACATGGCACTTGGTTCAGGCCGCGTGCAGCGAAGTACTTCCGTCTGCTTTGTTAGCGCGGGAGGAATCCGCGACGGGTGTTTTGGATCCGGCTTCTGCTGCGGCGACAACGGACGTGGGGGGATTGGGGCAATCGATCTTCACGTCGTTGATTTTCGAAACGGCGAACGCTTCGGTGACAGAATCTCCGGAGCCAGCGGAATCTAAAGACGGGGAGCAGTATGCCTTTAAGCCGGTCCTGCCGGACCCTGCGACTCCGTCGCCGTTTAAGGAGACTCAGGACAGCCGGGTGAAGGTCAAAATCTATCCGTATTTTGACAAGTTACAACGCGGTGGAAAGTGTCCGATCGCGATTGAACTGTCGATCGCGGACGGTTGGCATATCAACGCCAATCCGGCCAACTCGGAATTTGCAATTCCGACGGAGGTGAAGATCACCAGCAAGCAGAAGGTCAAAATGACAAAGATTAAATATCCGCAACATGAATTGTTGCATGTCGATGGTCAGGATGATCCGTCACATGTCTATGGGGGCCGAGTGATCATCTATGCGATGCTCGAAATCAGCGGTGAAGAAACAGCGGATGAAGCGGAATTGGAAGTTGAAGTGAAGATTCAGGCGTGCAACGAAAAAACCTGCGAACCGCCGGAAACCAAAAAACTGATCGGCAAACGTCCGTTGGCAAATCCTGGTGACGAAATCAAACGCATCCACGAATCGAAATTTCCGAAGGACGATGACAAGGCAAAGAGTCAGGACAAGCAGGTCGAAGAAAAGACGTCCGCGCCTTAGTATGCAAACTGCAGTCCTGCGTTGGCACCGTGGAGCAGGACATTTCCATGAGTATTGATGTTGTATGTCGTGCCATTGCTGGTGAGATTCTGATCGGGTGCCAGTGCCACACCATTGATGAACGTGGCTTCGTAACCACCGATGAGACTCCAGTGGTTGGTGAGCGGTACGCTGGACTGTAATCCGACAGTTCCGACAAATGCGATACTGCTTGCTGAATCTGAAAATGAGCGGCCGTAGTTGGACGTGTCTCCGCCGGGGCCGGTATCAACTCCTGAGTAGCGTTCAAGAATTGAACCATGGGCTGAGTTGTGGTAAACCCCTGCCTTGAGGATGCCGTTCACGACAATTCCTCGATAGTACATGACTTCCTGCTGCATGATCGCCTGAATCCCGTTCAGATTGTTGTCGGTTCGGGCCTCGCGAAACAGTGTGAGGGTGTCCGGAATGCCGGAAGCATTGCCGGTTTCGTCCTGAAATCCATTTGGAGTGCCTCCGGAAAACCCCAGACCACCGACACCCGTCAGTGACGCATGGGACAGACCGTTGTTGGGGCCAGCGGTGTCTGTTGCTCGGAAGGCTCCACTGATCTGCACGCCTGCCGCTTCATCGAGCTGCCAGTTCGCGTAACCGATGCCGTACTGGAAAAGAGATTCATGGTCGGCAGTCAGCAGATTCAATTCGATGGCCTGAATCTGACTTTTGTACCATGTTTGCCAGGTTGGCAGGGCATCGCCCGGAAATCCGCCGTTGGGGCCCAGTCCTTCGAATTCGTCTGCTTCGCCACCCAGTACGGGAGTCGCAGCGTTCGCCAGAGGGGAGAAGAAGGTTGAGTTGGTGATTGAGTTCGCGCCCGCCCAGGCTGCACCGAGGCCATCGTCAAAGGCCAGGCCCTGAGTCAGAGAGCCGCGATCGCGTGCTGTAAAGTTACCGTAGTTCGAGAAAACCGCATCAATACGAGCGCCAGATGATTCAGCCGAGAGGAAGGCTCGAACGCCCGACCTGAAGTTGAAGTCGCTGTCCTGGAATCCCACATTCCCCGAATCAGGGCCATTAATGACGTTTGGCGCCGGCGAGAGATTGCTGTCGCGCGTCATGGCAAGGTATTGCACCCCACCGCTGAAAATCGTTTCCGGCTCCAGTTCTGAGTAGAGTGAAGGGTCCTGAGCAATCAGGCTTTGCCCGACAATGGCGAGCGATGCCAACGAACCTGCCGTCGCCGCCAGAAAACGCTTGAGGGACATAACTACGTCCTTTTAATTGAAGACTCCGTCCGTCCATTGGCCTCCCAGCCAAAGGGAACAGCGAAGCGAGGCTTCCGGGCGCAGTCGCAAACTGTTCATTGAGTGGTTTCGGGCGTTTCACATGTTCAGATCCAATCCGCGAAGTGCGGTTCGGCGTTTTTAGCGGGGGGGCCGTCTGCGGCAACCATTCTTGCCATTGTGCCGAGTATGCCGAATGCAGTGATTTAACCACCGACGCCGCTGCGCAGAAAGTGTCGTCCGAGCTGCGCGGCGGAGGTGCCATAAGCCTGTTTGACCGCACTGGCAGCGTCGTTTTTTTTGCGAAGTTCGCTCACGAATTTCTCAAATCGTCCCGGACCACCCTGCTCTTTCAGAAACTGGATCAACTGATATCCGACGGCTCCGACCTCTTCCGGAGCCAGCGTGCCATCGTCAAACAGTTTGCCCGGATCTGTAATGGTGGACAAGGCTTTTTCCGTGCTGATCTTCAGCGTTTTTGCATACGGCGAATCAGGTTTCAGACCGCATTCCATCACACCGAAGCCCTGTCGCAGCCAGTCCGGAAGTTTCGAGCCGTCACGCGTCAGATACAATTCACTCAGCAGCGATTTCATCAATTGCTCAGACGTCAGAGCGTCCGCAGACTCGATACTGCCTGTGTCGTGCATGGCGAGGTAGGCCGTTTCAAAGTTCGGATTGATGACGGAATGGCCTGATACGGATTCGGGGGTTCGTCGATTCATCAGCACCGTATTGAACTCTGTATAGTCGAATCGATCCCTGGTCACGAAGACGGCGAGTCGTCCGCGAAACGCAGACTCGCCTTCCGGGAGCGGAAAACGCTGTTCAAGCTGACTGAGATGGGCTTCGGCCAGCTGGCTAAGTTCCTTGAGGCGTGCTTCGGTCACGGAGCCATAGAAGTAGAAATTGGGAGACGTCGCAGACACGCCTTCGGTTCGCGGAGCAACACGTTTCCAGAGTGCAGCTGTTTGATCGATTCGACGTGCGGCAAACTCCGTGTCCGTCATTTTTGCCAGCAGTTCGGCCTGGCGCTGTGCTTCTGTGGGCACAAGTTCGCGGAGCGGCGCTTGAGGGTTCGTGCCATCGAAGTGCGCTCCTTCTTTGATCCAGGTTTCGAGCGCAACCGCCTGTGAGCGTTTCAGTACCGCCTGGCCCTGTGGCATCTTGAGTGGTTCCTGACGGAGCACAAGATCGACGATGTAGCTTGCATCGGGATCGCCGGCGACGATTGTGCTGCCCGTCGGGCCGCCCTGCAGCAGCTGTTCAAACGTCGTGAAGCTGAAATTGCCGCGCGGATTGTTACCCGAATGGCATCCCATGCAGATGTTGACCAGCCAGGGCGCGATGTCGGTCCTGAACGAAACGGTTTCAGATCCATCGGCGAATACCACATTGACGGGTTTCTTTGGGGGAGTTTGACTGGCGGCAGATTCTCCGATCGGTGCATCGCGGTCCGTGCCATCGAATGCCGCTCCCTGTCCGATCCAGCGAGCGACGGTTTGGATGTCCTGGTCTGACAGCTTTGGGCTGCCTTTGGGCATACGTGTCCGTTCGTTGGGAGACATGATCCGCAGCATGATTCCGCTCCGTGCCGGATTTCCTGGAGTCACCGGAATCCCATGGAGTCCCCCTTTGACGATCCCGTTAAATGTGTCCAACTTCAGGTTTGCGCCAGCCTGCGATTCTCCATGGCACGGCAGGCAGTTCCTCTTCAGGATTGGAGCCACGTCGTGTTCGAAACCGATGGGGATCTGATTTCTGGCTTTTTCAAGCTGACTCCTGAATGTCGCATAGGCGCGGTCTTTCTCGTCGCTGTCGATCCCCAGAGTTGCAACGCGATCGTCGACTTTCCGCAGGATTTCTTTTGCCAGCTCGAGTTCCTTTTTCTTCACGTGGGTTTTCACTTCATTGAGTTCTTTCGTGAGTTCCGACAATTCTCTGCGGACTTCGGGGGGCAGCGCACTGTTCGCGGCACCGGCTGACATCACACTGGCCGACAGAGCAACCATGGCGATGAAATGTCGTCTAAGGAACATGCGGAATCTCCACGAACACAGAAGTGCGAAAAGCAGCGGGAACTGACCGCCTGGAGCGGAGTCATGGTGCGAATTTTGAATCGGAACGTTCTGCACTCGCGACACCGGCCATGCGTATTAGTATAACCGTGCAGCCGCCGCATCACAAAATGGGCGGATGTGCAGGTTGACACGAGGACGGCAAAACATGGTGTTTCGCTTTGACGACGCTCATTTGTCCGTTTAGACTGATGTTCCCTCCTGCGCGGCTTCCCAGCCGTATGTTTTTAAGAAAACGAACTCTGATGGCCTTTACTCACCTGCAAACTGGTTGTTTCTCCCGCGTCGCTGGGGTGTTTCTGGCCCTGATCGCGGCCGGGCTGACCTCCGCCGGAAGCGCTGCCGCTCAGGATCCCGTGGTGGATCGCCTTGATTCCGTCAATCTTCACCCTGGGCAAACAGCGTCTGTCGTCGTGAACGGCAAACAGCTGGCGGGCGCCATGAGTCTCTGGACACCGGTCGGCGTGTTGCGTCCCAAAGAGGGGCAGGATCTTGCCAAAGATCAGCCGGTCACGATGGTCGGCGTGATTGACGCCGAGACCATTCCCGGAATCTATCCGGCAAGGATGGTGACAAATCATGGCTGTTCGGAAGCCGCTTTCGCCGTGATTGATGACCTGCCGTCCGTTGCCATCGCGGCGGAGAGCGAAGATCGCAAATCTGGTCAGCTGATTGTGTTGCCCTGCTGCATTGATGGACAGCTTAACCCTGTGCTTTCGAGGTTCTTCCGCATCGCGATGACAGCCGGGCAAACCGTGAACATCGAGATCTTTGCGAGGCGTCTCGGGTCAGATCTCGATCCTGTCATTCGTGTGACTGGTCCGGATGGGCACGAGTCTGCGTATTGTGATGATATGCCGGGGGCAGAAGGAGATACGCAACTGCAGTTTACAGCTCCCGCTGATGGCGAATATCGTGTTGAGGTTCGTGATGTGCGATATTCCGGCGGAGCTCGCCACTTCTTTCATCTGCGCCTTGGACGGCTTCCAATGGTGACCGCCGTTTCTCCGCGGATTGCGCAGGCGGGACACAATGTGTCTCTGATCGGCACGGCAGGTGAAGTTCTGGGCGAAGCAGCACCACTGCAGGTGACTGAATCTCCTGGCGCCCTGATTCCAGTAAAATTTCGTCCGGCCGAAACCGATGGGAGCGCCTTGAATTCTGTTATTCTAACGCAGCAGGCTGCCCAGGCAGAGACTGAGCCAAACAACGCACGGACTGAAGCCACAGCCGTCCCGGCCGAGACACACGTGCTGACCGGCACACTGCAGACGCCCGGCGACGCCGACTGGTTCAAACTGACGGCGGCTCAGGCGAGTCCACTGCTGGTGACGGCAAGGACGCGTGAAGTCGGCAGCCCGGCGGACGTGATGTTGGAATTGTATAACGCGGATGGCGGCAAGATTGTTGAAAATGATGACGCTGGACTGCGAGATGCCGAACTGGCGGCGCAGTTGCCCGGTGCCGGTGAGTTCTATCTCAAGGTTTCCGAAATTGCCGGGCGTGGTGGATCTGCCTGGACGTACGCGCTGGATGTTTACCTCGGGAGACAGGCCGTTCGTGTCACTGCGCCCATCGACCGTATTAACGTTCCGCGTGGCGGCAGTGGTTCAATGGCACTGACTGTGCGTCGAATTCATTGTGACGGACCACTCAGGGTGGAAGTCGTTAATCTGCCGTCCGCTCTCCAGATGACACCGTTCTGGCTGGGCGCCAAACAAAGCACAGTACCGGTGGTACTGACATCTTCGGATCCCGCAGCCACAAGTACAGATGCAGACTGGGGCGAATTAAAGTTTCGTATCACTTCAGCAGAGGGTTCGACGATCCCCGCGGCTGAATTGCAACTGGCGCCCCCTGCTCCCAAAAAATCTGATGCTGATGTATTCCGCAGCGTGCGCGTGCGTACGGATCTGTTTACGGCCGTGAGACCTGTCGCTCAATTTTCATTGAGTCCCGATCCCGCGACGGTGATTCTGGCGCCGGGGGGAACCGCAACTGTTACCATTCGCGCCACACGTGCTGCGGAATGGACCATGCCCATCGAGATCGCACTGGCGGCCCCTGCTGATCAGTTGCCACCCGGGATTACTGTCGCTGCCGGCTCAATGGCCGCCGGCGAACTCCCGATTACTGTCACTGCGGCGGCTGACGCCGTTGTTGGTCCGTTCAGCATATTCCTGCAGGGCAAGGCAAAGAAGGACAAAGAGGAAGCGGTACATCCCGTAGCGGCAATCGCTGTTGAAGTGAAAGCTCCCTAACGCTATGTCGAAATCAAAATTGGCGTATTGAATCGTAGTGGACGAGGCCACGAGTCCCTGCAGTCGCAGGGCTGACCGGGACTCGTCGCCTCGTCCACTACCCCGGATTCTAATTTTGACTGAAAACCGGAGTTTATTGTTGGAAGACGTGCCCCCCAGTTGGGCCGGGTTAATTTTCAGTTGAGCGTGGCCCCTTCGGCACGCAGTGATATGACGTTCACTCATTTCTTGAGGTTATCTTATGATTCGCTCATCCTGTTCAACCTGCTTCGTGCTGCTCGCGTTGACGGTTAGCCTCAGTTCCCGCGCGGCGGCTGTCGATCTCCCAACCAATACATTGCATGTGGTGCCGACGGAGATCACGCTGAACGGTTCTCGTGGTGTGCAGCAACTCATCGTGACCGCCAATGCCGACCTTACGACAATTCATGACGCCACGAACCTTGCTGAATACGCCTCCGACGACCCGGCTGTTGCTGTGATTGAAAATGGCCGAGTCCTCGCGCGGGGTAATGGGACGACCACGATCCGGATCACGCGTGCAGGACAGGTGGCAACGGCGCAGGTGACGGTGTCAGGCTTTGAAATGCCAGCGCCGGTTTCTTTTCAGAACGAAATTCTGGCATCACTCACTAAGTCCGGCTGTAACATGGGTGCGTGCCACGGATCTCCTTCCGGCAAAGGCGGCTTTCGCTTGTCTCTGCGGGGATACGACCCGAACGTTGACCTTGTTACGCTGCGCGGTGAGTACTTCAATCGCCGTTCGAATGTCCTGAATCCCGACGAAAGCCTGCTGTTACGAAAACCTTTGATGGAAGTTGCGCATGGCGGCGGGCGACGACTTCAGCATGGCGATGCATCGCACCAGGTGTTACGGGCATGGATTGCAGAAGGAATGAAAGTAGATCCGGAAGGTTCTCCTGAACTGGCTCGGATTGAGCTGCTTCCGTCACCCCGTGTCCTTCGCGATGGCGCCGAACGGCAGCAGTTGATTGTCAACGGATACTTCAGTGATGGAACCGTTCGTGATCTCACGGCATTGACGTCGTTTGACTCATCCGACGAAAGCATCGGAGTCATATCTCCTGCGGGAGTTGTTTCGAGTGAAGGGCGTGGCGAAGTGACCGTGCTGGCACGGTATCTGGACAAAGTTGCCACAACTCAACTGTCGTTTCTTACGGATCGTCCGGATTTTCAGTGGCCAAACCCGCCGGAAGAGACGCGGATCGACCAGCTCGTGTTTGGGAAGCTGAAACAGCTGCAGATTGAGCCATCGGACTTGTGCAGCGACACAGATTTTCTGCGCCGGGCAACGCTCGATCTGGCAGGCCGCCTGCCGTCTCTGGAAGAATCGCAAAGTTTCCTTGCGGACACATCGCCGGCGAAGCGAGCTGCGGTGATTGATCGGCTTCTGGAATGTGATGACTATGCCAGATTCTGGTCGCTGAAGTGGTCGGATTTGCTTCGCTGCAACAGCAAACGTCTAACAAAATCGGGCGTCCATAAGTTCCGTCGCTGGCTCTATGACATCGTCAGGAATGATGTGCCACTCGACGAATTCGCGCGACAACTGCTGACGGCCACCGGAAGTACTCAGCAAAATGCGGCCGCCGGATACTGGAAAGCCAGTCGGGATGAAATTGACGCGACGGAAACAACGGCTCAGTTATTTCTGGGGATTCGAATTCAATGTGCGAAGTGCCACAATCATCCCTTCGAAAAATGGACTCAGGATGATTACTACGGCACCGCGGCGGCGTTCAAGCGAGTTGGTCGCAAGGAATCCGGGCTGCCGGATGACGAAGTAATTTTTGTCAGTGGAGCCGGCGATGTCACACAACCTCGCACAGGCAGGCAGATGAAAGTTCGCCTGCTGCTGGAGGGAGATGTGGATGTACCGGCGGACCAGGATCGTCGAGTGGTATTTGCAAACTGGCTGACGAACAACAGTAATCCATTCTTTGCTCGTTCACTGGCGAATCGAATTTGGGGACACATTGTGGGTAAAGGGATTGTGGATCCGGTGGACGACTTTCGCGATTCCAATCCTCCCTCCAATCCGGAACTGCTGACCTACCTGGCCGATGAGTTGCTCAAGAGCAGCTTTTCTTCAAAGCACCTTATCCGGACAATCATGAACAGCCGTGTGTATCAGCTGAGTTCTCAACGAAATAAGTACAACGCGGACGATGAGATTTACTTCAGTCATGCCACAACGCGAATGCTGACTGCGGAACAGTTGCTCGATTCGATTTGTGCTGTCACTGGTCAGGCAGAAGAGTTTTCCGGAATGCCCGGCGGCACAAAAGCGGTGGATCTGGTTGATCCTCCCGAAGGTCACAAGTTTTTGCAGGTATTTGGTCAGCCACAACGTGAACTTCCGTGTGAGTGCGAACGTTCAACGGACAGCAATCTGTCGCAGGCGCTACAGTTGATCAACGGACCAACGGTTCACAACAAGCTGCGTTCGGATGCGGGGAGTGTCCACCAGTGGATTTCCGGTGGAAAAACGGATACTGAAATCATTGAACAGTTGTACCTGACGGCTCTCAGCCGTCCGCCGCTCGCTGCGGAGCAGGAAACGGCTCAGGCGCATATCAAAGCGAACGAAGATCGTACGCGAGCGCTGGAAGATATCGCGTGGGCCGTGATCAACAGCAAGGAATTTCTGTTTCAGCATTGAGTTCAGAGTACGTCACTCGGGTAGATCGTCAAAAACCGGAGGGCTTCCCGGTGTTGAGTGCAAAACGTGAACTCGACTGAGTATTCCGGGGGGCACATTGCGGTGGCCTCGCTGGGATTTGATTCAGGTGCAGCACGAGAGGGCCGCAGGTTTGCAGCCGTGTGTGGTCTGAATTTCTCTGCTTTTGTGTTGAATTTTCGGTTTTTATAGTGCTTTTGTGGAATCTGTCAGCGATTTTGAGACTGTCAGAGTCGTTGGAAGCGATTCCGGATGCGAACGAGAGATTCTGCTTGCTTAGCCGAACCAGTCTGGGTAATTAGACGGATAGCCCCTCGAAAATCCGGGCCTCAACAGCCAAAGAAACTCATCGACTCAGACTGAAGACTCAAAGGAGAGCTGGTTCACCAGCGGCCTAAAGAATGCTGAATTCGTCAATTGACCAGAGGAACGGGAAATCGCATGACACGTCGCGGATGGGAACTCTTGTGCTCGCCGATGCATCCCCGCCTGCGAATTCGCTGAAGTTAGGAGATATTCTCCGGCGCCAGCTGTGGTTGGTTTTGGCCTGTATCAGTCTGGGTTGTGCACTGGCGACGTTGTATTGGGTGCACGCCTCTGTTTGGTACGAATCGTATGCGAAGGTGATGGTCAGCCAGCGGAGTCCTCAGTTTGCGAACTCTGATTCATCGAACAACTTTGATCAGTCGATGGTCGATGAGGACGTGCTGGCAAATCATATGGAAATTGTCAAGAGCCGCAGAATTGTGGAAGCGGCGCTGAAAAGGCATGGGTTGTCTGGTCTGGAATCGATTACGTCTCAGCTGGAGCCGGATATGGATGCGGCTGATTATGTGATTGAGCACATCCAATTGAAGCGCGGCGGGGAAGGAAGTGCGAAGGACGCGCGGGTACTTTCCATCAGTTTTGAACATCTCGACCCGGAACATTCGGAACTTATTCTGAAAGCCATTCTGGTTGAGTATCAGGCGTTTCTGGGAACGCAGTTGTCGCAGGCGATGTCTGAAGCGGGACGGCTGGTTGAAGAGGCTCAGAATAGTCTGGAAACGGCCCGGTCAGATGCACAGGATGAATATGTCAAGGCGCGGCAGAACGCCCCTGTTCTGTTTCAGGGCGAAGGCAGCGGAAATGTATTTCTGGAGCAGTACAAGCGGTTGCATGAAGAAATGCTCACGCTGGATATTCAGCAGTCCACAGTCAAAACGCGACTGGCTAAAGCGCGACAAGTGATTGAGAGCGAAAAAGAGGGAAAGATTATTGATATCGAAGCTCTGGGAATTATCGATCCGGAAAGTCTGCAACGTCTTGGGTTATTCTCGCAGCTGCAGGCAAATGCCGGAAGGTCCGCTGAGTTTCTGGCCAGCCAACCGCAGCGGCTGGAAGAAGCAAAGACACAGTACTCGAGTTTACTGGCTCTGATGGCAAAAGAGCAGCGGCTCAAAGCTGATTTTGGAGAAGGTCATCCGGAGGTGCGCAATTTGCAAAACGAAATTGCGCTGGTCAAGAGTTTTGTTGCGGACAATAAAGATGCGACAGGTGATCTTCCCATTGAAACAGAACTGACGCCATCATTGCTGATGAAGACTTATATCAGGTTGCTGGAAAATGAGGTGATATCAGCCGAGGAAAGGCGTGCCGAAATGCAGGTCCTGCTGAACGATGCCGAAAAGCAGGCTCGGCAGCTGGTTGAATTCGAGTTACAGGAAGGTGTCCTCCGGTCGCGTGTGGAGCGTACGCAGTTGTTGTTCGACGGTATTGTCGAACAGCTGCATGAACTGGATCTGTCGTCAGGTATGCGAGGCTACATTCACGAAGTGCTGGAGGCGCCCCGCCGAGGTGAGAGAGTCTGGCCGAAACTCAGCCTGTGTGGAGTCGGGGGCCTGATGGTTGGTTTGATTGTCGGTGTGTTCCTGGGAGTGCTGAATGACCAGCAGGATGACAGATTCAGAACGTCAGGAGAAATTGACAGCGCGATCGGCATCCCGATTCTGACGCGTGTGGGTCGAGTCAAAGCGGATGGCAAATTGCCGATCGTGCCGGATAGCTCACCTGAAGGAGAGTCGTTCCGCGTGTTGCGGACGTTGTTGCTGGGTGATGTACGAGAGGGCCGCCTCAAAATTCTGTCGGCAACCAGTCCGCTGCCGCAGGACGGTAAGTCCACAATTCTGGCAAATCTCGCGGCTGCCTTCGCCAAACTTGACATGACGGTAGTCATGGTTGAAGCGGACATGCGTCGGCCAACTTTTCATACTCGATTTGATGTACCGGATTCGACAGGATTGTCTGAGTTGCTGCGGGAAACTGCGACCATTGACGATGTCGTGGTACCATCGGGCGTCCCGAATCTGACACTGATTACTGCCGGCGGCGGCGTGACGAATCCGTCCGAACTGTTACAGGGAGCAAGTTTCGATCGGATACTGACGTCACTCAAGGAACGTTATCAGCTGGTGATTGTGGACGTCGGGCCGGTCCTTGCGGTTTCGGATTCGATTATCGTGGGACAAAAATCTGACGGAATGTTATTGGTGGTTCGCTCTGCCAATGACACGCGTCAACAGGTCACCGAAGCTGTCGAGACGCTGAGAGCAGCGAAAACGAGACTTCTGGGCTGCGTGGTAAATACCTATGGCAGCGGTGAAGGCTTCGAACGTCGCGGTTATTCCGGCTACTACACCTCAGGTCGCGTTGAGAAAAATGCAGACGCCGTTGCTGCCGGTATTAAAGCGTCGCGCAAAGGGTTGAAAAACCTCTGAAACGATCGGGCGGTTTTCTGGCCGGCACATCACACAGTCGCGCGGAACGTGACATGTTTTGCCAGCCTGTTTGACAATGTTGTGAAGCAACTTTATCCGGCAAAAAAGAGAAGCCCGGCTTTACTGAAAAGCCGGGCTCCTGTGAATCTGTGACCGTTCAGGCTCTGGATTAGAACTTCGACGGATCAATCAGGAAGCTCCAGTTGAACATGTTCACAACTCCGTTGAAGACTGCCTGCCCTGGCTTGAACTGCAGCATTACTACGTCGTTGGGCTGGATCAGAATACGTTCTTTCTGATCGGTCATGGCGCGGGCAAGGTCAACTCGAATTGGCAGCTGTCGTCCGTCCGGCATTTCTCTCAGAATGATCACTCGTGTTGGTCGCACCATGTGACCGGGAGTTCCCTGAGCCAAAGCCTGACCTGACTGTCCCAGCGGGCCGCCTACTGATCCGTTTGCCAGAGCCACGGCCTCGATCACGTCGATATCTTCATCTCGTGGCAATGGGATTTTTCCGCCAGCTACGAGGCCGCCGATATAGAAGTATTCTTCGCGGCGCGGAACAAAGACCACGTCGCCATTTTCAAGTTGAATGTCAGCCTGCGTGAACGGCAGTCCTTCTCCCGGGCATCCGGTGAGTGGAATTCTCACCACCTGACTGTTGGCTTCACAACCATCCACGTAATCCGCGGTTCTGGCCTGAAGCTCTTCAGCACAAATCGCGTGAGGATCCGTCAGTCCGCTGCGTTTAAAGATCCAAATTTCCCGAGCCGCATCCGTTCCCGGCAGACCACCCGTGACGGCCAGTGCATGCAGCAGGTCATTTTCGTAGGCGGGCAGATCCACGACGTCGGCAGACCCGCGATGAATGTGATCGACCTGTCCGGGTTTTACAAGTTGCACGGGAGTCGAAGGTGTGTCTTCACGGAGCACCACAATTCGGTGGACTCTTGCTGTGATGAGTGACACATGCACACGCTCTGTGTCTTCTTTGGTGATATTCTTGTCTCGATAGGCCTTCTTGATCATCTCTGTGGACTCGGGAATTGTAAGTCCGGCGAGTTCAACACGGCCGATCAACGGCAATTCGACTCCGCCCGCGTGATCTACTTCGAACGGCAATCCAATGGTGGCTCCGACGACACTACCGTGCGGCGGATAGTAACGCTGGTTGACGGGCTGAGTTCGTTGAAGTACCGTCGTCTCTTCTGTCCCCGGCGGGATGACCCCAAACACGTAGATGCTCAATTGGTCACCGGCATCAATGACGTGCGCTGCAGGTTTCTCCTGCCCGAGCGCCGTGAATGGAAAAACAGTTCGTCCTTCACGCGGCTCTGTGCAGAGTTCCCTTGGCAATCGGTTCGCCGGGATTGATTCGTGCACATCCGTGATGGCATGGCAGCCGACGGAAGACACCAATGTCAGCGCCCCGAAGCTGGTCAAGACGAGTGACGCCAGATTTCGGGAAAAGGATGTGTCGTTCATTCGTATCGTCCTTGAATCAGAACCTGCCAATGCGGCGGAACTGTGAGTTCAACTTCAATTTAAAAATGGTCCCGGTTTACCTCGCATCGGCCTTCCTGCCGTTGCGAGTGACGAAACCCTGATGGTGTTCGGGAAACATTAGATTCAGGCGGCGGGCAGGCGAGATGGTTTAAAATTCGCTGTCGTGCGAAGGTTGCCCGGCATTGATTACCAACTGCTCGAGCAATGACGCCCGCATGGAGTTCGCCTGCTGCTGCGCCTGATACTGTCGTACCAGTTGTTGCTGCAGAGGAGAATTCACTTTGGATGTGGGCTGGTTATTCTCGGGAGCCGGATCATCTTCGTAACCGCCCTCCACGGGCGGCGTGCTGTTCTCTGTCGCTGGCTCGACAGCAGGCTGAGCCGGTGCCGCTGGTGCCGGTGCCGCTGGTGCCGGTGCCGCTGGCTCAACGGGAGCGGGCGTTTCAGGGGCAACAATATCAAAGCTTTGCAGGCTCTCAACATACTCCGGCAACAGTCCTGAGTCCGGTTCCATAACTGTTGAGTGGGATACGATGTGTGTCGGGCAGCATGTACGCGGGGGAAGGAATGTTTTCAGATAGTGATGATCGGGCTGGCATTTGGCGTACGCCGCTCCATCCTGAAAGCCTCTGTACCAGTCATCTCGCCGACCAGGGTCGTATTCGACGAAGACCGGGGGCTTCCAGTACCTTTTCGGTGCGATCACCGGAGGACAGCCATCCCCCCCGGTCGCGACATCATAAAACCCGGCTTTCCAGCCCGTACTGTAGTCGCACGTGAAGCACTGGTTGTGACAGCCGTCAAACTCATGCCATGCCTGCTGGGTACGAATTTTCTGCCCAACTTCGTATTTGCAGTCACTGAGTGCTGTACAGCCCGAGAGGGCCAGCATCATCGCAGCCGTACCCAGATGTTGTTTGGAAACAATCCTGTTCCACATTGCCGAGACTCCTGTTTCTCGAAAAATGAACATCAGCAACATCGACCAGCGCCAGGCGGAGTCGTGACCCGATGGTATTAACGCGAACAGGATTTCAACTTGCGAAATTGGCCGGATTGCATAACTGGTGTGACTGCTGGAACTCGCAGGAGACGAAAACTGACTGTATCCGACGCAACAGTGATTTCGGGTGTAATCCGTATATTCGGCACAGAGTCACGAAGTTGATGGGACCGTCGTTAATGTGTGGACGTCTGAATACATTCAATTTGCGAGAAATGCCCTTGAATTGGCTGAACATGCCGGAAATTCAGGCGTGGCGGCGGCGGCCCCGCTGTGAGCGCTGTCTGAATCGGGAAATTTCGAGGGCGACAACCAAATTTTCATTTTTCCAGGTCGCAGGCCGTGTATCGTGGTCGGCAAACCAGACGTACTCCGAAGTTGCTGCATACGACAGTGTTTTCACAAGGATCCATTCGTGGCGAGCCCCTCGCGTTTGATACAACCGCTCATTTCGACGGACGCGGTATCGACATTAGCGCACGTCGTGCCGGGACGGCCTGTTCTCGAAGGCTTCGAGTCGACTGATCGTTTAACAACCAGAGCGGATTCGGTTTCCCGCTACCGTCAGGCCGTACTGACGTCGATGCCACTGATTGCGGCCGATCTGCTGGCGATTTCCGTGTCGTATCTGTCGGCGACGGTATGCACCCATGTGTTCATCGGAATCCGGCACTATTCCGGGCTTTGGAACAATTTGTTTGCGATTGGTGTGTGTTACCTGATGGTTGGCTTTTTCCTCGGGTTGTTTCCAGCCTCAGGCATGAATCCTGTCAGGGAGCTCCGCAGCCAGATTTCAGCAGTGAGCATATCGTTTGTGCTGCTGATTGCACTGAATGGATTGCTGGGTGAAGTGACCATCAATGAAATCCTGACAATCGCCATCGCATTCCCAATGACATTTGCGCTGGCCCCTCCATCTCGTTTTTGCACACGGCGGATCGTATCTCGTTACCGCTGGTGGGGCGAAAAGGTCATCATTGTCGGAAGTAATCCGCAGGGACTTTCGGTTTATCAATTTCTGCGAAGTCATCCGCAACGCGGATTGAAACCGTTGGGAATTGTTGATGACAGTCCCAGCAACTATTGGCGACTGGGAGAGGAATGTTCGTTCGACTTTCTGGGAACGATAGATGAGCTCGTGAGCATTTGTCGTAAGGAACAATGCCACTGGGTCATTGCGGCTGTTGCTGAAATGGACACCCCTGAGCGTCAGCAAATACTTTCTCGCGGAAGCCTGATCCCAAACCTTGTGGTCATTCATTCCCTGCTTTCGATGCCTACGATCTGGCCGGATTCTTTCGATGCGGCAGGCCTGGCCGGGGTCCATATTCGGGATCGAATGCTCTTTCCTTTTCAGCGCCATTCCAAACGATTGATGGATATCGTTCTTTCCTCGCTGCTGCTGATTTTATGTCTGCCGGTCTACCTTGGGATTTATGTCTGGGTTCGAATGAAGTCCAATGGTGATGTTCTGTTTCAACATCGGAGAATCGGACGGTCGGGTAAACCCTTCGGTGCCTGGAAGTTCAGGACGATGGTCCCCGACGCATCGAAAGTGCTGACTGAGTATCTGTCGGCGAATCCGGCAGCAAGTGCGGAATGGGACGAGTTTCACAAGCTAAGAAATGATCCACGGGTGATTCCGGGTGTCGGGGCATTCCTGCGTCGAACGAGTCTGGATGAGCTTCCGCAGCTATGGAATGTATTGATCGGCGAAATGAGTCTGGTCGGTCCGAGACCGGTCTACACGATGGACGAAATCAGAATGTACGGGGAGCTTTATCCTCTCTATCTCAGACTGCGGCCCGGTCTGACCGGGTTATGGCAGGTCAGCGGCAGGAACAACACGACCTTTGCCGACAAAGTCCGGCTGGATACCTACTACTCAATGAACTGGTCGCTGTGGCTTGATTATTTCATCCTGCTTCGAACCGTGCGGACGGTTCTGACGCGGGAGGGTAGTTGTTGAGTGTTGTGACGTTACCGACGGGGCTTGGCTGCCAGACGATGTGTCCGTGCAGACTGCGGTGCCTGGCTTCTGGAAATCAGCTGGGTGAGTCCAGGCGGGAAATATGGCGCGTTGTAGCCCTCAGGATCGCAGGAACTGTCGTGGCCAGGATTGCAGCCGCTCGATCGAAAATGTCGGACGAGCGGTGTTCTGCTTTCGGTTCATGCGTTTAAGCTTGTTGAGATCGAATCAGCGATCGTTGTTATGGAGACTCCGATGAAAGTCCTGATGGCGCACAGTTGCTACCAGTATCGTGGTGGCGAAGATATGGTATTCGAACGTGAAGCATCTTTGCTGGAAAGCAACAATGTCGAGGTGATTCGGTATGAGAAGCACAATCACGACATCCTTGACCGGGGCAGAATTCGGGCAGCGTCGCGGGCATTCTGGAATTCCGGAGTTTATCGGGAAGTCCGGGAGCTGATCCGGCAACACCGGGTCGATGTTGTTCACATTACAAATATGATGCCTGGCTTGTCGCCCTCGATTTACAGAGCCGCCCGTTCCGAGAAAGTTCCGGTCGTGCAATCTGTGCACAATTTTCGGCTGGCGGGATGCTTGAATGGTTTCTTTCTCCGAGACAGCCGGGTTTGTTGCGAGTGTTCTGGTCAGCGATTTTCATGGCAAGGCGTCCTGCACGGGTGCTATCGCAACAGTCGGAGTCAGAGTCTGGTGGCTGCTGCAAGTCTCGCATTGCATCGCATGATCAACAACGACCTGCATGGGATTGCGGCGTGGATTGCGTTGACAGATTTTTCGCGGGATGAGCTGATTCGATCAGGCCTGCCCGGTGATCGGATTTACGTGAAGCCGAATTTTCTGGAACAAAACATTGAGCCGGGAGCTGGCTCCGGGGACTATGCGGTTTTCGCGGGCAGGATGTCTCAGGAAAAGGGCATCATGACGATGATTCGCGCCTGGAAGATTCTTCAAGATCGCGGGGTCGCGCCGCCGCTGAAGATTGTGGGTGACGGTCCGCTGCTGCACGAGGCGATGGCCGACGCCGCACATCTTCCTGTTGTTGAGTTCACTGGTCAGCTTGCGAATGATCAGACTTTGAATCTGCTGAAATCAGCCAGGTGTCTGATTGTTCCGTCAGAGTGGTATGAAGTTTTTCCGTTGGTAATTCTTGAGGCCTATGCCAGCGGGACACCCGTAATTGCGTCCGGTATCGGTAATTTGCTGTCTCTGGTGCAGGATGGCTCGACCGGCTGGCATTTCAGAGCCGGGGATGCCGCGGACCTGGCGGATGTTGTCGAAAGGGCTTTCAGTGATGCATCGTTTGGGACGACCATGCGTGCGGCGGCACGCCGCTCGTATGAGCAGATCGGAGGTCGGAATGAGAATTTTCGCCAGCTAAGTTCGATCTATCAGAAAGCCATAGGATTTGGAAGATCCATGTGTGATGATGCACAGCGGGTTCCGCAGAAAATGTAAGTCTGCCGGCAATTTTCGATTAAAGACGGGCGAACTGACAGCAGCGTGACGGGACGTGTGAGGATTATTGAGAGGGTAAGAGGTGTAGTGCAATGAAAGACGACAATTGCTGCCAATGGCCGGAGAAGGTGGAACTGTTTGGCATTCGCCTGAGTTGTACTGACTATCATTCGGCTCTGCGGGCGATTATCGAATCGGCAAAATGCTGCAAGTCTTTTGTCGTGGATTTTATCAGTGTTGATCCTCTGGTTCAGGCTGTTCGGTCGGCCGAATTAGCGGGAGTGATCAATAGCTTTGAATGTGCGTGTCCCGACGGACATCCAGTCCGCATGGCCATGAATCATCTCTGTAAAACCAGGCTGGCGGACCGGGTGTATGGTCCCGATTTAATGACAATGGTAATTCGCGAGGCCGCCGCGGAACAGATTCCCGTGTACTTCTATGGATGTACCGAACGGACACTTGATCTCCTGAAGAGCCGACTCCTGGCGCAGTTTCCTGTGCTCAGGATCGCTGGCATGTATGCACCGCCGTTTCGCGAGTTGACGGATTCTGAATATGCGCAGGTTTCATCAATGATTCTCAGCAGTGGAGCCCGGATTGTATTTGTAGGATTAGGAGCGCCAAAACAGAGTTTCTTTGCGCAACGCATGCGGGAGCGGACTCCGGTAGGATTTCTGTGTGTGGGTGCCGCATTTGATTTTTTGGCAGGGACGAAACGCAAAGCGCCTGTCTGGATGCAGAAGAATTCACTGGAGTGGTTTTTTCGACTGTGCCAGGAACCTCGTCGGCTGGCGTATCGCTACACCGTAAGGAACATCCAGTTTATTTGTCTTTACTTGTCGTCATTAGTTCGAAAGATATTTCGCGAATCGTTGGGACGGAAAGCTTATGTTGTCGGCAAACGCGGCTAGAAAGCAGAGGTTCCGATGATTCTCAGTCTGCGCCTGATAGCGGATTACCTGTGGCAGTATAAAGAGGTCTCTGTTGGTGTTGCCGTTCTGGCCTCGCTGCAGGTGGTTATTCTGTTATTCATTCGTCCGATTAACAGACTAATGCTGACTTCTGCGCTTGTCTTTGTGCTCCTCCTTGTCGTCTCGATCCGCGACCCGGAAAACTATGATTCCACCACACTAACCGTCCTCCTCAAGCTGGCCACATTGCCGGTCCTGTTGCTGGCCGGATCATTGAGCGACGTTCGGCGACCCCTGAGCGGGTGGCTGACACTTGTGTCCTCACTGCTGCTGATTCCTATTCTGGTGAGCCTGTTTACAGGAAGCGGATTTCTGCAGTGGGGAGCTGCGCGAACATTTGCGGGCGGATTCTTTTTTAAGACAGACCTCGCCTATTTCCTGACAAGTGCAGTGATCTATTTTTTGGCGGCGAGAAATCGACTGACCGACTGGGTCGTTGCTCCAGCCATCCTGATGCTTGCCGGTCTGGTTTTTCTGTCCAACGCAAGAATTTACTATCTGATCTTCCCGCTGATTGTTCTCAGCATCTGGTTTCAGGTCTATCGGCGGTTTAAGACTGATGTCTTCGTCGGACTGATTCTTGTCAGCGGACTGGTTTTTGTGAGCGGAGTTTATTTCGTGGCCGAGGTGCTGCGACTCGACAATATGTTGCTGTTTGACCTGAACGAAACTTTATATTCCGAACGAAATACGCAGGGGCGATCCGTAATCTGGGCCTCAGTGTGGGGGCACTATATTTCTGATCTTACTGTTTTGCAGAAACTGATTGGCGAAGGACTGGGAGCCGACGGTGATTTTATTTCCCATTCACTCAGCGAGAAGCATTCCGAACTGCGCGACTGTCATAACATTTACCTGTACATCCTGGTCAATCACGGAATCGTCGGTCTCGGGCTGTTTCTGACCTTTCTGGTCAGTTGGTTCAGGCGTTTTGTCTGGCTCTCGTCACAACAATTGGATGCTGTTGCCGAAGAGACGCTGTGTTGTTCGTTTGCGTTCGGTTTGGTCTTCTGTCTGGCGGGACTGACTAACAATGTCATTGTTTATGCACAGTCGGCCTGGCCGTTCTTCTTCTTCGCGGGCCGTATCTTCGCCCTCTCCGGTGCGCGCATTGGCATGATTGTGGAATCTCGTGACAGCGAAGACAGGGAGTGGCCGGACGATGTCAGACCGCTCGAAGTCGCTCGTGACCGTGATTTGGTGCATGGGTCTGCGTTATTGGGAGTGGAGCAAGTCGAGTTCTGTGCGGATTAGCTGTCAATCGCGAAGCACACTGCACTGGCAAAGTGCAGGCAAAGTTAAATCTGTGTCGCATCGTGGCACGAAATTCTGAAATCTCTGGTGGTCCATTGGCTGTGTCGCATCAACAATCCCGGTCGCTTCAGCAAAGGCTGTTTTCCAGCGGCGTTTGGTCACTGATCGGTCGATTCGGTGCGATGCTCTCGTTCGCACTGACGTCGGCTGTACTCGCCAGTCCCGAATGTCTGGGATCGACTGAATTCGGCGCGTACGCCCTTCTGATCGCATTGTCGACGAGTCTCTCAGCCATTGTCTCCGGCAGTGTCGGCACCAGCGTGCTGTCGTTGTTGAAGCGTCATCAGTGCGGAGCGAACGGCAGGCTGTCCATGGTTACCGGGTTTGCCGTCGTCTGCGTCACCGTGTTGTTGTTCTCTGTCTACGCAATGGCTGGGTTTGTGCTTGCCAGCGTGATTCCTCCACATTTCGAGGCAGTGATTCTGGCCAACCGATACGGGCTTTGGATTTTTCTGGGAGCGATCTTCTCCGGCGTCACGGTGATTCTGTCCGACGTCTTTCGAGCTACGGACAGGTTTTTTTTGGCATCGGCCTTCTGTGGTCGCAACGGGAACCTGGTCGAGAATGTGGTCTTTCTTGCGTTTCTGCTGATGCCGCGTGCCGACACCGGTAACCTTTCAACCGTTGATCGCGTGATTTTTTTTCGGTGTGCTGCCGGGCTGGTCTCACTGCTGACCGCCCTCGCTGGTTTTGGTGCCACCTTTTTTCTGCCATGGTTCAGGCGACTGATCTCTGGTGATGGTCGTCCGGCGATCCCGGACAGCACTCAGCTCACAACTGCCGGTCCCGATCCCGCGGATTCCGGAACTCAATTCTTCCGCACAGCTCGGCTGTTGCTTTCGATGGTTGTTCCTCTGAGTGTGAACGAAATTGCCGGTCTGTTTCACGAACATCTGGATCTGGTGATTATTTCGATGTTCGCTAATTTGCGGCAGGTTGCTGTATTTGCGGTTATCAAGCAGGCCGTCATTCTGATGAATGCGCCTCTGTTGATGGCCAACGTTGTGTACCGTCCGTTTGTTGCTGAGCTGTATGCGAAACATGACAAGGGACGGCTGCAGATTGCCTTTTCCGGAACTGCCGTACTGGCGTGTGTCACCGCATTGCCATTCCTGACGTTTCTGCTGCTTTGTCCGGAGGTTTTTCTGGGATTCTACGGCCCCGATTTTTCTGAAGGGACGAACGCTTTACGGATTGCGATGCTCGGTGTGATGGTTTTTCTGGGCTGCGGAAGTTGCGGGTTGAGTCTCAGTCTTGGTGGCATGCAGACTCCGCTGATGATGATTCGCTGTTTATCCGCCGCTGTTTATCTCGGCTTAATGGTGATGCTTAGTCCGTCGTTTGGCGTGGCGGGAATGGCAATGTCGTATGCGCTGAGCATTGCGGGGTCAAATCTTCTTTGCGTTTGGGTCGCCAGAACCCGCCTTGGTGTTTCTTCAACTATTCCATTGAGCCTGCAGGAATGGAGATCACTGCTGGCCTGTCTGCTGCAGAGTGTTGCGACTCTGCGGACCGGGAGATTCGGGAGGTCATGATGAGCATGCTGACACGCGTGAGGCGATGTATGCGGCGAACGCCGCTGCGCGAGGTACTGATGTCATGGCGGCATCGGGGACTTCGGCCGACTGATTATTTTCTGGCATCGTATCCTAAATCCGGCAATACGTGGGTTAAGTTTGTGTTGGCAACACTGCTTGCGGATGGGCCTGTGGATGCGTGGGGAAACAGAAACCAGTTCGTGCCCATGGTCGGTCATCACTCGTCCGCAGCGTCAATGCGCTCGGGCGAGCGGCTGCTGAAAACCCATGAGGGGTTCCGGCCGGTCTACAGAAAATCAGTCTATCTGGTGCGAGATCCGCGCGATGTCTGTGTTTCATATTTCTATCACGAACGACGAAAACTGGGTGTCCGTGATCCATTCAGTCATTTTCTGAACCGCTTTCTGCACGGAAGCGTGGATGGGTATGGAACATGGGAAACGCATACAAAATCCTGGATTCAGGCTGCTGCATCCGGCCAGTACGGGGTCCTGGTGGTTCGCTACGAAGATCTTCTCGACGACTCTCAGGGCGGGTTTCGGCGGATCTGTGAGTTCCTGAAGATGGACGTGAGTGACGAACGACTTTCGTTTGCACTGGCTGACAACACTCCAGACCGTATGCGGGAAAAAGAGCAGAAGTCTCCGGACCGTCCGACTCGAACCGGAGAGAATCAGTCATTCATACGCTCGGCCCGATCGAGTGACTGGCAAGCACACTTTTCAGATGCAGACCTGCAGGCGTTCAACGCCGTATTTCCGTGGACTTCCCGATTCATCAGCCCGCATGAAGCCGGATTCAATGCGGCCGCGGCCCTGGATTCCATCCGTTCGTAAAGTGAACATTACACAGGTCATCGTTCCGCGCTGCGGAATCAGGGGGTGATTGAAGTGGCGAAGCCAAATACATTCATTATCGGTGCTCCCAAATGCGGCACGACTGCTCTGGCCACGTATCTTTCGGAACATCCAAATGCATTCGTCTGTCGTCCGAAGGAGCCCGAATTCTGGGCGGACGAGTTTGATCAGTCGAAATTTCTTGGGCTTTGCTCGCTGGTGCAGTACGAGGGTTTATTCGACCGTGTGAAGAGCCAGCATAAAGTGATCGTGGACGCGTCAACCGGCTATCTTTGGAGTCGTACAGCGATTGCAAAAATCCTGGAGTATGCGCCGGCTGCGAGATTTATTGTTATGCTCCGCAATCCGGTGGAGCTCGCTCCGGCCCTCCATATGGAGCTCGCATTACTGGGTGAAGATGATATTCTGGATTTCGAAGAGGCTTGGCGTTCTCAGTCAGCCCGGGCAAACGGACAGAGGATTCCGGAATCCTGTCCGGCATCGGCGCAGCTTCTGTATGGTCAGGTTGCAATGCTGGGAAGTCAATTGCAGCGGCTCCGGAGAATCGTCCCGGAATCACAGCTCCATATCATCTTTCTGGACGATTTTCGCCTGAATCCGCGTGCCTGCTACCTTGGCACGCTGAATTTCCTGCAACTGGAAGACGACGGGAGAACTGACTTTCCGGTGACTAACGCCGCGCGCGCGGTCCGCGCTGGCTGGCTTAACCGGCTGCTGCTGCAACCTCCTCGGGTTCTGCGCCCAGCGGTAATGTCTGTGCGGCATACCTGTTGGCGACTTGGCCTGCACGGGATTCGACAGAAGCTTGTTTCTCGGTTTCTTCAGAAACCACAGGCTCGCAGGACACTGCGACCGGAACTGATTTTGGAACTGAAGAACGCGTTTCGCGATGATGTGAGGCTCCTCTCAGAGGTCGTTGGGCGAGATCTGAGTGGCTGGCTATAGTGCTTTGTCACGCTGTGACGCAGAAGACGAGGGGTAAGTCATGGTTTCCGGAATCACCGGATGGGCTGTCAGTACAGGTCTGATACTTATTGTCTGGCTTGTGATCTTCGTTCGTCGAAGGCCCGCAGAAGCCCTTGCGCCGGCGATTCTCCTGAGCTTTGTAATTCCCGTTTGGCTGCGACTGGAGTACGCTGGGATTTCCTGCAACGTTCGTACCGCCATTGCAGTCGTCACCATGTTTGCTTATGCGGTGCATCCGCAAGGCAAAATCTTATCGCCGCTCACGCTTCTGGATTTCGTCATTGCCTTGATCGTGTGTTCACATATTGTGACCGATGCCTGGCGGGCGGGACCATCTTTAGTCCTTCCGTTTCGAGCGTATGGAGAATGGGCTCTGCCTTATGTGGCGGGACGTTACGCAATCCGAGATCGGAATGATCTGAAATGGATTGCTCCGTGGGCGGTGGGAGTCCTGCTGTTCCTGGGAATTATGTCCTGCTGTGAATCCCTGACGAAAGTGAATTGCTTCGAATATATCTTTGGTAATCGCCCCACGGAACTGGCCAATCGCCATGCCTCAAGGCTCGGTTTAAAGCGGGCGTTCGGACCGACGACGCATGCAATCTTCCTGGGCATGATGATTGCCGTCTTAATGCCGTGGCTCGTCTCTATGTGGCAGTCGGTCAAGTCATTGAAGATTCGCGGAATGACCTTTTCTGCCGGCGTTATCGCATTCGCTGGCACAGTATCGACTGTTTCACGAACGCCGGTGCTGACGGTACTCTTCACAATCTGCATTACAATTGCACTGCGATTTAAGGTCGCGAGATGGCCGTTGGGTTTGTTCCTTGCCTCAGCGATCGGCCTGTTTGCACTATTCCCGACCGAAGTGACGAATACCGCAAGTCGCTGGTCGGGCGGGGGCGACGAGCCGCGTCTGATTGAGATCGACGGCCGCGCTGTCGTTACTTCTGGCAGCAGCTACAGACTGCATCTCCTTGGAGTCTACCGTGACATCCTGGTGAAAGCCGGTCCATTTGGATTCGGCACACAGGCCACGACGGGGTTTCCATTGAGAATCCCGAATTTGGAGGACGAATTCAGGTCTGCCAACTTGTTCAAGATGGTTGACAACGGATATATCCTGCTGACCCTGCGATTCGGCTGGATCGGCGGTGCCTGTCTGCTTCTCCTCTTTCTCACCGCCATCGGGACAGGATTTTCACTTTACCGGGAGAATCCGGATGAGTTATTTCCAGGAGCCGTTGCCTGCCTGCTGGTCGTTGTGGCTGGTTTTTCCCTCCTGCTTGTCTTCATGAGCTACGATTTTGGTTTTCCGCTGCTCTGGACTTTTGGTATTCTGTCCGGCCTCGCGTCTGCCAGAATTGCTGCAACTTCAGAAACTTATTCATCGTCGCGAATAAGCTCCCGCGTCTGACGGCAGCCAAAGGCGTGCTTCTTAAATTGCACCCCGTTCGCCGGTTGCTGACAGTTATCGCAATCACCGTTTAACGAATCAATGCCGTCGGCATCTTTCGTCCGTCGCAGCTTTTAACAAGCTGTGCTTTTCGAGAAGAGAGTGATTGAGGTTGTTCATGTGTACACTTTTGAGTGATTGAAAGGATGGGGCCGTGGGATCCTGATGTCAAAAATTCAGTACAAATCGGGCTCAACTGAAAAACGATGTGGCATATGGCCGCCTTGGCGGATGGAATACCCGTCTGCACCCGGAGACCGGGTTCTGAATTGAAGGACCCTCAAAAAATACAACCTTGCACAGGAACATGGCAGAAATGCAGTCCAAAACGATACTCGCGCCGTTGACGGTTCTCTCATTCGTTGTGACTGGAGGCGTTGTTGCGTCGCACGTATTGTCTGAACCGGTGGCAATTTCCAAATTCGAATCGACTTCGCAGATGGATGATCCATTGACCGGTTCGGTAGATTCGGAAAGTTCCGTTCTTGCCATGTCAAATACGCTGCTGATGACGGGGGTGACGCCTACAGCCCCTGCGGTGCGCTCGATCCCGGTGGTTCGAGCAATACCCTGGGAACGGGGCGAACTGGGGCGTGAGTTTCGGCGAGGTGGCTCGCAGTTGTCGTGCAGCCTGCTTGAGCCCGGGATTGATGTCATTCAACCGTTGATTGCCCCTACAGCGGGAGCCTCCGGCGCGCTGGGACGCCAGTCGGCCTTTTCGATCAATCTGACACTTGATCCCGCTGCAAGAGCGGCACTGCCCCGCGTCATTCGTGGTGCCGTCGAAAACTATCTGAAGGATCACCAGTTGACCATTCAGCCCGTGTATTATCACACGCCTGACGGTCAGCCGTTTTTCGGGCCGCAGGTACGTGCCGCTTTTGTCGAAATTGCAAGTCCGCAGAAAACGACGTTGGCGGAAGCAATGATTACAAAGTCGGTGTCAGAACTCAGAACGCTGGGCATTTACTGGGACAAGGAGGGCGACTTAAAGCCCGAGCAGGCGCGGACGATGATTCTGGCATTCCAGTATACGCTGGACAGCAAAAACAACGACAACGCCAGGTCTGCTGCGAACCAGGAGTATGAACTTCTGTTTCTGCATCTCCTCAAAGACTCGACGCCAACAGAACCAAAGCTGGCGGTATTCGCAACTTCGGGAGGGCGAACAGAATTGAATTTGCTGGACACAACTGATCCGAAGTCGGCCCATCAGCCATCAGTGATTGCCGCCCACATTCGCTTTGGTGAGCTGAATATGCTGGGCATGTATCCCGCAAATCCAGTCGTGACCGGGGTTTTTCACAAAGCTCGTCTCTCACTGCCGGTTGATTCCTTCAAGGCTTTGCTCGAAGGATTTGCTTCGGGCCAGCCTCGGCCTCTGGACGATGTGCTGGACGAATTGAACTCACGGGGTGCCTCGGGGGATACAAGTGGACTGTTCAATAGTCCGGAAGACACTGCTTCCGACTCCGATTTACCCACAGCCGCTCCCTCTGAAACGGGGGAAGCGGAAAATGGCCCGCAGTGAATCCAGCATGCCCGACATGATCGGTACAAACGACCGACTTTCAGCCCATGGATTGAGATTTGCACGGCAGAATTCCCGATGTGACGACGGCAGGGAGTTTTCTGCCGGTTGATTCACAAGTGATCCGCTTTTTTGGGTGTAGTCCCTTGCTGTGTCCATCACAATACGAGGTTTCGGAAAACAGTGACGGTTGAAGCATAAGCAGAAATCTTCCCTTTGTTTCCTGCTGCGGTTCCGGTCGTCGATCCGAATTTTCCTTCATCAGTTGTCGCTCAGAAATACGTTTTCATGGATCCTCAAGTAAGACACGATCGCCCTGTTGTTCTGCTGACAGGTGGAACAGGACTGGTTGGCGGCCTGGTGCTTGCGCGATTGCTGGAGTGCGAGATCCCGGTGGCACTGCTGGTCAGAGGAAATCGGCGGCAGTCAGCAGCGGAGCGCGTCGAAACGCTGATGCGGCAGCTCGAAGAACGCTGTGGAAGATTGTTTAGCCGTCCTGTCGTGCTTAACGGCGATCTCTGCCAGCGCGGGCTGGGACTTGCGGATTCCGATCAACGCTGGGTCGCATCAAATTGCGGCAGTGTGATCCATTCTGCGGCAAATCTGCTGTTTCGTCCGGCAAGTGAACATCCTCGGAATGAACCGTATCTCACCAACGTAGACGGGACGCGTCACTTACTCGAAGTCATGTCGGCGGCTCAGATCCATGAGTGGCATTATGTCTCAACCGCGTACGTTGCCGGCCTGCGAAACGGACTTATCCTCGAACAGGAAACCAGCGTCGGGCAGCAGTTCGGCAACGACTATGAACGCAGCAAAGTGTCGGCCGAGGAAATACTGCGACATTCAGCCGCTATTCAATCCCTGACTGTCTATCGCCCGTCGATTGTAATTGATCTGCATTCGACGACGAGGATGCGTTCTGATCAGACGATCAACAGTGCCTTCCTGATGTTCCAGACGCTGAGCAAACAATTTGGTCTTCCGGAGCGCGGGGAATGGTTTCGACGACTCGGATTCGGCGGGGAAGAACGTAAGAATATTGTGACTGTGGACTGGGTCGCCGCCATGATTTCCGCAATTTATCGCCGCCCTGCCCTGCACGGTACGACGTATCATCTGACAAATCCGCATGGAACGGCTGCTTCGACCCTTGAAGATGCGTTTCGTGCGGCCGTTCAGGTCAGTGGGATTCGGCTTCCGCCACACCGTGCTGAGGCGATGGCCATGATCGACGAGCATGCCGCGCCGTTCGTGGCGGCTTTCAAACCCTATTTTAAGGATGATCCGAAGTTCGACCGCGCCAATACGAAACGCGCCATGGAGGTCTCCCGTGAATCGGACGTGCCTGATCTGACTGTCGAACAACTTCGAGATTTCTGCATGCTTCAGGCGAAACCGGTCGGTGCAGCGGCGTCAGCCGCGGATCATGATGCACTGTCAGTCTGGGGCCAGACAGTTGAACAGATGGAACTAAGTTGTGGGAAATTGGCCGCAGATGAAGATCATGTTGGTGCATTGGTGAGAGTTGATGTTCTCGGCCCGCATGGAAAGTCGCTGTGTTTCGGCGACACTGCGAATGGGCTTGCGATGCAGTCCCCGGCGACATTGCTCACTGACGTGTGCTGGATCACCACCGCCAGTGCGATGAGCGAGCTCATCGGGAATCTTTTGACAGTGCGGGTCGCGATTGAATCCGGTCGATTGTTACTTGAAATCGATTCGTCTCGTGAGTCGGCGACTTCGGATCCGGATAAATTGAAGACTGAAACGCTGATCCGGCAATTCGAGCAGATCGTTGCCGGAATGCGTCGTTTTGCTCCGGACTCTCTGAGTCTAAGTCGCAGGTCAGAGGTGGCTTATGTCCGATAAGCGGTTATCTCCGATTGTGGTTGTTGGCATGGCATGTCGCGTGCCAGGTGCAGACAGTGTCGATGCATTTGCTCAGCTCCTGTTCAACGGCCAGACGGGCTACGCTGAGTTGCCTGCCGATCGATGTGATCGAACTTTGTACTTTGACCCGAACAAAGGTAAAGCCGGGAAGTCTTATACGACGCTCGGAGGCACAGTTCCGGAACGTCCTCTGAATCGGATGCTTTGCCCTCTGTCAGAACAGACGGAAAGCCTGTTCGACCAGACGCATTTGCAGTTCGCAGAGGTGGCTGCGACCGCATGGCGAAACGCAGAGTTGTTGCCTCAGGACGTCCGCCTGCAGGGCACGGGCATTTATGTCGGCCACTCTGGCGGCACAAAATCCGGCGGCGGTCTGAGCCTGGGCACGCAGATCGAAGAGGCGTTGACCTTTGTTGATGACATTGACGCGTTTCGACAGCTGCCAGCCGGGATGCGTCACGACATTGTCATGGAAGTGGCACGTGCGATTCGCCGTGAACGACCGTCACGCCGTCCGGACGCTTTGCCGAGTTATCATGCGTATCAGGCCGCCTCGCTCGCCGCGAGGATTCTGGGGCTGACCGGTCCGCGAACAGTGATCGATGCGGCATGTGCTTCGTCCCTTGTCGCGCTAGCCCAGGCGATGCTGGCGATCAGAGCCGGTCGCATCGA
>JAGQQS010000317.1 GCA_020426105.1 Planctomycetaceae bacterium | reverse complement strand
ACATAAGCCAGAGCACTCCGCTCAGCGCTGTCTGATCGGCAAACACCGGATCCAGAGGGCGGCATCGAAATACTCATGCTGAATGATGCCCAGGCATTGCGTTTTCGCTTGCAATAGACTTGATTTCACCCGAAACGGTTCCCGACACCTTAAAGTGCTCGCGTCACTCAATCGCGAATCGCCTCTGCCGCTAAGTGCTGCAATGCTGCCCGCAGATCGGAAGCGTCTCCGTTGCCGAAGTTCTGGCGGGCGATGAGGAGGACAAAGATCATTTCCTTGTCAGGATCGATCCAGCCCTGAGTTCCGAAGGCGCCACCGTGGCCATACGAACCGGGTGACAACGTGTCGGTCGCGCCCTCAGGCTGACGCACGAGGCTGAATCCGAGGCCCCAGCCGCTGCCGGGTGTGAATCCTGCTGTCAGATCAGCGGTCTGCAACGATGTCATTTGCTTCACAGCATCCGCGGACAGAACGCGTTTTCCGTTGAGGTCACCGCCGTTCAGCATCATCTGATAGAATCGCACCAGATCTCCGGCTGTTGAGAAAAGGCCGCCGGACGGATTCGGAGAAGTGTCTGCCGTGACGTCGTAGAGCCAGTGCGAGCCGCGTTCGATGCCTTTTTTGTCAGTCGTCGGCTGATACAACAGTGCCAGTCTCCCGAGCTGCTCTTCGGTCGGATGAAACGACGTCTGATGCATTTCAAGTGGTGTGAAGAGCCGCTCGGCAAGGAACTGCTCGAAGGGTTTACCGGCGACGATCTCGACAACTCGACCGGCGATGCTCAGGCCGGGGCCGTATTGCCATTTGGAACCTGGCTCAAATGCCAGTTCGGTTTTGGCCAGATTCTCGGCTGTCTCCGCCAGAGTTCCCGTATTTCGCTGATCGCTGACCAGTCCGTTCGTGTGCCTCAGACAATCGCGAATTGTGATCTCGCGCGCGGGCACTGTGCCGCCCGTGAGTTTCGTATCTTTGAATGCCGGAATATATTTGGAAACCGGATCATCCAGTGACAGCTTCCCTTCATCGAGAAGAATCATGACGCTCGCCGCCGTGATGGGCTTGGTCATCGAAGCAATGGCGAACACGGTGTCCGGGGCCATGGCGCGGCCTGAGGCCACATCGGCCTTGCCAACAGCTCCAAGGTGAACGACACGTCCGCGCCGCGCAACCAGAGTGACGACGCCGGACGTTTGTTTCTGATCGACAAACTCCTGCATCCGCGCATCGATCTGGCTTAGTGTCACTTCATCAAGACCAGATTCGGCGGGATTGCCGCTGACGATCAATCCGGCATCGCGGCTCTCGGCGGTCACAAGCTGATCGGTGGGATTTTCGGTCAGAATAAGTCCCCGCCACTGCACTTCCTGTGCGACCTTGTTTGAGTGCAGTTGCAATCCGACGGGGCCCGCCACACACGTCTCCGGGAGTGGATCGGACCAGTCCGCGACGAGCCGCCCGTTGACGACATGACGAATGCGATGACCGCTCGCCAGAATCTCCATGCGATTCCAGTCATGCTGCTTTCCGGCAGCTCGGGCAATCCCCAGATCGTCCTTGAAGACACTGTTGCGACCAAACAGATCGTAGTAGCCGTAACCGGACGGATACATCACGAGATGCCCCTGATAGGTAAACGGGCCTTCGTCTTTTTCGATCGCCTTACCCCACAGGGCAATGCCCGAATGCATCTCGCTGGTTACCAGACGACTTTCGAAAATCAGTCGAAAGTTGCGAAATTGTTTTTTCGTCATGAGATAGGTGCTTGACTTCGGGGCGTTCTCGTCCGAGTTACGCCCGACGATAATTCCTTCTTCGACTGAGAAATACTTTCCGAGATAACCTTCCCAGCCATCAAGATCCTTGCCGTTAAACAGATGCACCGGAGTTTCAGACGGAGGCAGTTTGGAAATTTGCTCTTCGCTCCATTCTGCGGCAAAGGCATGCAGCGCAGGGGTCAGAGCCAGCGTGACGATTATCGAGACAAGTCGCGGATTCACTGATTCACTCCAGGCAGGAACATCAGGGCAGGGTGAGATTGAACGGCAAACATCGTATCGGAGGAGCGAATACGAGGCGAGCAATCGAGATTTTTCCCACCCGAGCACGATCGAGAAATCGAGAGACTTTTTGTCCGGGAGCGCATTTCTCTTCCACGCCGCCGCACTGCATGCGACGCATTGGCACACAGCGCCGACGGAATTCGCACATTTGCACACATTCCACCGAGCGACAGAAATCGATTCATGATTCGGGACGCATGCCCGGGCCTCTCTTGTGCAGATTGGAATCAGTCGATTGTAAATTTTTCGCAGACAACGGATCATTGGGAATGCAGTAACGTACCTGAGCAGCTGAAAGAACCACGATAAAACGCTGGCGGCCCGATCAACAGGCGCTGCTGTCCGTTCGGCATGGCATGTGCGGGGATGGACCCCGTCCACGGTTGCAGATTGATTCTGGTAATATTTTCAAAAAGCAAAGCACGGAGCACAAAGATGCCACGATTTTCAGCGATTGGCGGTTTTCAGGCGGGGATTGTCGCCGTGATGCTGACGTACGCGGTCATTGTCTGGACCGAACCGGTGACAGTGAAAGCATCGCCCGCGCTCCCGGAATCTTTGCAGGATGAAATCGCGGCCCCGCCATCAAAAGATGCGATGGATGAACTGATGCAGCAAAAGCTGGCAGCCGCGCAGGAGGCTCTGGAAGCAGTGTCCCGCGAGGACTACGAAAAGCTGCACGATGCATCCCTGGAAATGATAGCGCTCAGTCACAAGGAGGCCTGGGAACGAATGGCCAGTCCGCGTTTTGTTCAGGACACCGCTGATTTTGCGGCCGCCGTCGAATTCATGGATCGCATGGCCACTGCTAAGGATGCAGAAGGAATAACACTCGGCTTTGTACGCGTGACCATGACGTGCGCCGAATGTCACCGGCATATACGTTCCTTAAAGGTGGCATCCCTGGAACTTCCCCCGCTCACCGGGAAACACCAACAGCAGTCACTGGTTCAATACCGACGTTGAGACTCTGGCTGCTGCAAATTGTGTGAATTGTCTGTCGCCGAAGAACGGTCGATCATTCCGGCATCACGATGATGGCTCAGTTAGTCTCTTTTTACGCAGAATACTGATTTGCCATGCTTCGATGTACTGAATTCACAAGTGCTCCCGCTGTTCAAGTCCGCTCGCACCGCGAAATCGAAATTGCGATGCAGCTTGAGCAGCAACTGCAGGCCCAGTTGCTGCGGCCCATTCGTGTCCATATCTGCGAGACCGAACTACAACTTTTCGGACAGGTCTGTTCATGGCACGAAAAGCAGCTGGCACAGGAGATGGCCCGCGACGTTGCTCCAACGTATCGCATCCGCAATGAACTGCGCATTGCAGAAGACCAGGGCCGTCGCAACCGCAGATAGCCGCTGCGAACATGACTCCGGAATCAGGAATCAGGAACGGCGCTCGACATTGCGCGCGGAGTTGGTTTCCTGGAACTGACTAACGTTTGCAAATCTGTCGAGCCGTCCTTGAGAGCTGGATTGGCTTGTTCAGTGGTATTGCGCCAGGTCACTTTCAGCCGGATCGCGGAAAGTTGGCGGATCCAACTATCTATTGTTCGAATGTTCTCTAGGATGAAGAGCACGCGAGTGATTCAGCGAAGTTGAGTTGTCAAAGCCGAAAGTGTAAATTGTTTGTTTCGGCGACGGTTCTTCGCGGGTCACACTGGACCATGTAAATGCTGCTGCAGGTTGATTTCGAAATCTCGTTTACATTTCCCGAATCAACTCCCGTAGTGCTTATGACATTCCTGCATCCATCGCGCGATGCAACTGTGCGGAGTCCTGAACAATTTTCGATTGAGCCGCAGGTTCCCGTCTCGCGATTTATGGACAGCTTCGGGAATCGCTGCGGACGTGCCGTACTGCCACCGGGAATGGTCGTGTTCCGGAATCGCGCGATCGTCGAAGACTGTGGGCTGCCTGATCTTCAGGTCACGGATGCACTACAGTCGGCGGTTCAGAACCTGCCGGATTCGATGCTGCAGTTTCTGCTTCCCAGTCGATACTGCGAAGTGGACAGTGAGCTAAAGGAACTTGCGTGGACCATGTTCAGGGGCGCTGCCCCGGGATGGCCGCGAGTGCAGGCCGTCTGCGATTTTGTTCACAAACACATTCGCTTCGATTATCAGCAGGCTCGTCCGACTCGCACGGCTCTCGAAGCGTATCGGGAACGTGTCGGAGTCTGCCGGGATTATATGCACCTCGCAATCACGCTTTGTCGCTGTCTGAACATCCCGGCTCGTTACTGTACGGGATACCTTGGCGACATTGGCGTACCGGCACAGCCCAGTCCGATGGATTTCAGCGCCTGGTTTGAGGTATTTATTGGCGGCCAATGGTATTCGTTTGATGCGCGCAACAATACACCACGCATCGGCCGAGTCCTGATGGCACGCGGCCGTGATGCGGCGGACGTGGCCATTACCACAACCTTCGGAGCCAGTCAGTTACAGTTGTTTAAGGTCGGAACGGACATCGTTGCATCCACCACGTGAAAAAAGGCTCAACACGTCCCGGCTGGGACACAGCGTAGTGTTTGCCACCGCTTCCCCTGACGGCTGGCAGAAACGAGACGCCGCTTGAATGACCGGTGGCTCCAATATTTGCCAGGCTGCGCGATTCATGTTCCCACTGGCCGTGAGCGGCATCGGTCATATTCGTCCCGCAGCAACGTCGCTCCGTGGAGGCACCCCTGATGAACTATTTCGTGCGAAACCTTTGATGGTGAAAGACACAAAGCGGCCCGTGATACCCTGAATTCTCGCCGTCTGATGCGAGTGGCACAACTTTTGCCAATGTGACTCGAATCGACACGGAGTGATTGCGGCGCTGCGGCTCAACAAGTTGTCGCGCATGTTGCACGCGGACGAAATTGCGATTTGTGTGGACCCAGGCATCGTGTCAGATTCTGTGTGTGGTTCACGTGACGATGCGAGTTGCGGCGTGCGTGTCTCAAGTCTGAGGTTCCGGTTTTACCGGGCTCCGCATGCCGGTGAGCAGGAAAGTGAAGGAAGATATGTTAGACCACGCGGCAGTCGGGATGGAGTCACTGCATTCTAAACCACGTTCAGAGGGTATTGTCTCCTCCGTGCGAGGAAGCGTGGTTGACATACAGTTCGACGTTCACTTGCCCGCGATTTATTCCGTGCTGCATGCAGGCAAAGACGATTCGATTGTCATCGAAGTCCAGTCACAACGGGATGCACGACATGTGCGAGGTATCGCGTTGACGCCGACGCAGGGTCTGGCTCGAGGGATGGCCGTGAAGAATACGGGAGGGCCATTAAAGGCACCAGTTGGTAAAGCAATCCTGTCACGGATGTTCGACGTGTTTGGCAATGCGATCGACCATGATCGGCAGCCTGACGACGTTCAATGGCGATCCGTTCATCGAGCCCCGCCGCCGCTCGCTCGGCGTTCCACAAAATCAGAGATCTTTGAAACGGGCATCAAGGTGATTGATGTGCTGACGCCGCTCGAACGCGGCGGCAAAACCGGACTGTTCGGCGGAGCAGGTGTCGGGAAGACTGTCCTGCTGACGGAGATGATTCATAACATGATCGGGCATCAGGAAGGTGTCAGCATCTTTTGCGGAATCGGTGAACGCAGTCGCGAAGGCGAAGAACTTTATCGAGAAATGAAAGCCGCAGGCGTGCTGCCGAACATGGTAATGGTGTTCGGACAAATGAATGAACCACCTGGTAGCCGGTTTCGAGTCGGCCATGTGGCGCTGACCATGGCTGAATATTTCCGCGATGACGAACACCGCGATGTCCTGCTGCTGATGGATAATATCTTTCGTTTCATTCAGGCTGGCATGGAAATCTCCGGGTTGATGGGGCAAATGCCATCACGGCTGGGATATCAGCCGACGATGGGAAGCGAATTGTCCGGACTCGAAGAACGCATCGCCAATACCGACACCGGCGCCATCACATCGATTCAGGCCGTCTATGTTCCCGCCGACGACTTCACTGATCCGGCAGCCGTGCATACGTTCTCGCACCTGTCGGCGTCAATCGTGTTGTCTCGCAAGCGGGCCAGCGAGGGTCTCTTTCCGGCTATTGATCCGCTGCAGTCCGCTTCCAAAATGGCGGCCCCGGGCATTGTCGGCGAAAGGCATTATCGACTGGCCCAGGAGATTCGTCACACGCTGGCTCAATACGCGGAATTGAAGGACATCATCGCCATGCTGGGACTTGAACAGCTTTCACCGGAGGACCGCAAAGTCGTCGCACGCGCTCGTCGGCTGGAGCGATTTTTGACTCAACCGTTTTTCACGACGGAACAGTTCACCGGAATGCAGGGCAAGCTGGTGACTCTCGATGATGCGTTGAACGGCTGCGAGAGAATTCTGCGTGATGAATTCAAAGATTATCCGGAGAAATCACTGTACATGATCGGGAAGATTGATGAGGCGAAGAAGGAAACATGACCACATCACTCATGAACCTGAAAATCCTGCTGCCGTTTCGCGTCTTCGACCAGACATCGGGCGTCCTGCGAATTGTGGCCGAGTCCTCAGAGGGCTCGTTTGGGCTGTTGCCGCAGCGGCTGGACTGCGTGACGGCGCTGGTTCCCGGAATTCTGGTTTATGAAACACAGACCGATGGAGAGGTTTTCGTGGCGATCGATGAAGGAATTCTGGTCAAAACCGGATCAGACGTGTCGATCTCAGTACGTCAGGCGATCGGCGGTACCGATCCTGCCATGCTGCGCCAGTCGGTTGAACGGGAGTTTCGAACACTCGACAAATCCGAACGCGATGTTCGTGCGGTGATGACCAAACTGGAAACCGGTTTCATCAATCGATTTGCGAGGCTACAGCATGACGGATGAGAAATCGGAATCGCGGGCTGCGAATAAATCATCTGAGTTGGCGGAGCGGATTGATGCGAAGGCAAAGCGTATCATGAAATCCCGCCGTCGTCGGAACCAGGCAGTGTGGCTCGGCATGGGAATGATGGGGTTGATCGGCTGGTCCGTGACGGTGCCGACACTGGCGGGCGCAGCAATCGGGATCTGGCTGGACAAAAACTATCCGGGCAGTCATTCGTGGACGCTGGCGCTGCTGGTCTCCGGACTCGCCATCGGCTGCCTGAATGCGTGGCATTGGGTCGCGAAAGAAGAGGCTGCAATGCGGGACGAAGAGGATAACCAGCATGAATGAAACTCCGCAAATATTTTTTTCAGTTGTCGCAGGCGGGCTGATTGGAGCTTTCTTTTTCGGCGGCCTGTGGTGGACTGTTCGCAAAGGCCTGGCGTCTCGCTATGCGGCGTTGTGGTTCACAGGAGGCCTGATTGTTCGTATGAGCGTCGCGTTGGCAGGGTTCTACGTCACTGGCCGCGACCACTGGCCCCGACTGCTGGCATGTTTGTCCGGTTTCGTCATCGCGCGCGTTGTGGTGATGCGCATGACGGGCGCGCGGTTTCAAAAGTCTTCGACATCCGGAGAGGCGACTCATGCATCTTAGTCCGGACGAAGTTGTCTTCTGGCAGTATGGGACTTTCAAACTGAACGCCACGATTGTTTATACGTGGGGACTGATCGTGTTGCTGGTGGTCGGATCAAAACTGATCACGCGAAATCTTTCAATGGATCATACTCGTTCGCGTTGGCAAAATTTCCTGGAGATCATCGTCACATCGATCGTCACTCAGATCAGCGAGATTGGCATTGCAAAACCACGGACGTACCTCGGTTTTCTGGGGACACTGTTTTTATTTGTCGCGGCAGCCAGTCTCTGCACAATCATTCCTGGCTACGAACCGCCAACAGGCTCTCTGTCCACGACCGCCGCTCTTGCCCTGTGCGTGTTTGTCGCGATTCCGATGTTCGGTATCGAAGAACAGGGATGGCGCGGCTACCTGAAAACCTATATTGAACCCACAGTCATCATGCTGCCGTTTAACATCATTAGTGAAGTATCCCGCACGCTGGCTTTGGCCGTTCGACTATTCGGCAACATGATGAGCGGTGCGATGATCATCGGCATTCTTTTGAGCATCACGCCGTTCCTCTTTCCTGTGGTGATGACGCTGCTGGGGCTGCTGACCGGCATCGTACAGGCCTACATTTTCAGCATTCTGGCGGCGGTGTACATCGCGGCAGCAACGCAGACGACGAAACGAAATCAATGAAATGACGAGGACCAAGCCGCCCACGCAAACCTCTCAACGCAGCCGGATTCGTAAGAATTCGGTGATTCGGGAATTCTCATGAATTCCTCTTCGGGTATTGAAATACAGTGTAACTCACCGAAAGGCCTGTTCATGGACAGTATGACCATCATTGCCGTAACATCAATTGTCGCCGCAGGACTCACCACCGGCATCGGATGCATGATGCCGGCACTGGCCGAAGGCAAAGCAGTCGCCACTGCACTGACGTCACTCGCGCAGCAGCCGGACGCTTCATCGACGATT
>JAGQQS010000004.1 GCA_020426105.1 Planctomycetaceae bacterium | reverse complement strand
CCGGCGACGGAATCAGGATTCGCTGACAGAAAGTCGAAATCTTTGACATCGCTCAGGTAGCGTTTCAAAAAATGCAGCACGCCTCCGTACACGATTCCGGAACATGCAGTGGAACACATCAGCAGGAGAAACGGTCCGACCTGCAGTCGGTTGGGTGAAAAGACCCGCTCACGCTCCAGATTACCAGGACTCCTGTCAACCTCGCTCGTGGCGGCGGCATGCGCCACGGCGTTCGCGCTGAACCTGGCTACTCCCCAGCGAAATACGACGACAAGGCCGGCGGCAAGGATCCCGAGTGTTATAAAAAACGTGTGCCATGTTGCGCCGGTGAACAGCAGGACCAGTGCGGCAAGAAGCGGGGCTCCCATCAGTCCCCCTGAACCGAAAATACCATGGATTCCAAGAGCCAGTGCCCGGTTCTTCGGCGTCGTAATTGAAGTCATCAACGAGAGTCCTGCCGGGTGGTACATGCTGGCAAAGACGCCCATGGCGAACAACTGAAATCCCAGGATCCCGATGTTCGTAGTGAATGCGAATGACAGGCAGACAATCGCCGTACCGGTCAGATACAGCGAAAGTACTCGCGATGCGCCAATGCGATCCGCCAGCATTCCGGTGATGAAAGCCCCGAATCCAAAGGGGATTCGCAGGACCGAGCCGTACTGTCCGGACTGCTCCATCGTGAGCTGAAACTCGTCACTCACAATCTGCTCGACACTGGAGAACGACTGTTCCACGATGTGAACCATCGCGTGAGTACACGAAATGACGAGAACCATCGGCAGATACGAGGGGCGATTGTTCAAGCGTTGCTCGGAATTCAGCGATTAAGTTCGGCGGCGAGTTCTACAGCCTCTTCCGCAGCGTCTGCGGGATCGCGCAGAAATTCCTGCATGGAGCTCTGACTTACGAAAAGCCAGATCCGTTTGCGATACACAGCGGCAAATTCCAGACTGCCTTCGACCTGTCGTTCATCCTGCAGCAGCGTCATCGCACAGGCTCCGTCCAGCATCGGCCAGTAATTCGCAGGAGATGCCTGAAACCGTTCTTTGTTTTCGATGCTGGAAAAATAGAGTGTGCGACCTTTATAGCTCAATTGAATGCCGGAGTTACCCTTGACCAGTTCCCGATCATCAACCGCACTGACGACACAAAGGCCGCCGAATGATGGAGCGGCAGAAACGGGAGCGGCATGCCTTTGTTCCTGTTTACGACTGATCGTTTTGAAAAATGACTCTGCATCGGCGTTCGGAGTCCGGGTGACCGCGGGTTCGGTCTGGGCAAATTCGGGCGTTTCGAAGACCGGATTCCGGGATGGGGCCGCAGCCCGGGGAGCCCCGACACGTGGCGCTTCTTCCTGCGTGATCGCTTCGAATTGCAGTTCACCGGGAATCGGACGCGCCGGTGCGATGGGCTGAGGCTCAAACGGTTTTTGCTGAACCGGATTGTTTACCGGACGCTGCGGCGCGTGCTGGCTTCTGGCCATCGCTGGCGGAGGACTTTGACTCGCGTGTGCGGCTGTGATGGCATCCAGTTTTGGGATCAGTGCTTCGGCGGTCTGAAATCCTGAGATCCGCTCAATCACTTTCAGATCCGGCGAAACCACAAGAATGGCGGGGAGCCCCTTGATTCCCAGATCTTTAACCAGCTCTTTGTTCTGATCCGCATCGACGCGGACCGCCACAAAATTGCGGGAGATACGTTGAGCGACATTTGCATTGGTGAACGTGTTCTTCTCCATTTTCTTGCAGAAGACACACCAGTCCGCGGTAAATTCCATGAGCACCAATTGGTTATTTGCGGCGGCATGCTGCAGAGACTGCTCGATATCGGTGGACCATGGAATCTCGGCCGCTTCGCTGCCGGGACACATAACAACAACAGCGGCAAGGCACACGCCAACAAAAATTCGACTGAAGTGGGTGGACATTTCGATGACTCACATCGTGAACGCAGACGGAACAACAGCACCGTTCCGGAAGAACAATGCCCCATATCAACTATCGGAGGATAGCGACTTGCTGCATTGTCGATCTAAGCGGAAAAATCGAAACATGTGGAATGGTTGCACGCCTGCACCGAGGATCGTCCCGGAACACGCAGATTCTGCCGGTGCCGGCCTCGTCACGGGTAAATGGGAGGGGCCAGGGCGCAAAGATAATTTGTTGCGGATGCTCTGATCTTGAGTTGAAATTGGTGAACTTCGCCGCGAAACTGCGGTCCTTCGCGAGCCATCGCTGCCAAATTTCGTCGATTTCTCCCTGCGGATCTCTTCAAATACCATGCAAAAGCCCCTGCCATTCGATGCTGAAACTGTGCGCCGTATCGTTGAAAAGTATCCGACACCGTTTTATCTGTACGACGAACAGGGAATGCGCGAGACGGCGCGCGGGCTGAATGCCGCCTTTGCATGGTGTCCGGGCTTTCGAGAATATTTTGCCGTTAAAGCCCTGCCCAACCCATACGTGCTTGAACTGCTGATGGACGAAGGGCTGGGTGCTGACTGTTCGAGTCTTGCGGAACTGGAACTCGCGGAACGTGTCGGTCTGACGGGTGAAGACCTCATGTTCACATCGAACAATACCCAGGCGCACGAATACCGGAAAGCAGCCGCACTGGGAGCCATCATCAATCTCGATGACCTGTCACATATCGAGTATCTGAAGGAACACGTCGGCCTGCCCGATCTGCTGTGCTTTCGTTATAATCCCGGCTCTGCCCGCGAAGGCAATGTCATTATTGGCAAACCGGAAGAAGCCAAGTACGGGTTTACGGAAGCTCAGCTCTTCGAAGGATACAGCACTTTGAAAGCAGCCGGTGTCAAACGCTTTGGCCTGCACACGATGGTTGCCTCCAATGAACTTAATGGTGACTTCTTCGTGGAAACCGCTCGGATGGTGTTTGACCTTGCGGTCAGAATTTATCAGCAGCTGGGCATCCGGATGGAATTCGTCAATCTGGGGGGAGGCATTGGAATCCCGTATCGTCCGGAACAGAAAGCCGTTGACCTGCAGGCAGTCGGTCAGGGAGTGAAACGAGTCTACGATGCCATGATCGCCGGGACGGCGCTTGATCCGCTTAAAGTGATGATGGAAAACGGCCGCATGATCACCGGGCCTCATGGTTTTCTCGTCACCACAGCGATTCATCACAAGCACATCTATCGCGACTATGTTGGTGTTGATGCGTGTATGTCAAATCTGATGCGTCCGGGCATGTACGGGGCATATCATCACATCAGCGTCCTTGGCAAGGAAAACGCCCCTCATGATCGTATCGTTGACGTAGTCGGCTCCTTGTGTGAGAACAACGATAAGTTCGCCATCAATCGCCCGTTACCGACAGTCGAACGCGGCGACCTGCTTGTGATTCACGACGCCGGCGCGCACGGACACGCTATGGGATTTCAGTATAACGGCAAGTTGCGGTGCGCCGAACTCCTCATGAAACCCGATGGATCCGTGAAATTGATCCGCCGCGCAGAAACTCATGCCGATTATTTCGCGACGCTCGACTTCAGCGGTCTGGCCTGTTCTCCCAAGCGCTGAATGCAGACGGCGGATGCCGCCTGCGTAAATGCCCAGGCAAACAGGATTCGCGATCCAAAAGCGTGCAGCTCACTTCGGGACATCGGCGACGCGTTTACCCCAATTTTAAGCCGGGATACTCAAATCAGCCTTTTCGACGTGACAATTCATAGACAGGCCATTCAGTTCCACAGTCGTTGCAGTGGAAACCCACAATGGTCGCAGTACCTGGTACCGGAAGACGGCTTTTGGGGCTGATAATGGCGTCTGCCAGTTCCAGCGGCTCAATATTGTGGTGCGAACACTCCGGACAGCAGTTGTTTTGCTGGAGTACCCGTGCACGATCAACAGGCTCCATAAATCGACCGCTGATGACAACTGAGCGACGACCTCGATCGATCGGAATAATATCTTCGTATCGATCTTCAGGCAGGCGGTTCTGCGGGCCGTCTGAGTGAGACATTTCCAGCCCCCCGGAAGTGTCTTCGGTCGGGGAAAACAAACGCAGGCGAAAATTAGTCATCGTGGTTCCTCCTTGAAACACAAGTTTGAGTTTATGCAACTCACGATCAACCAGCTGCTTCAACGTTCCATGTTGAGCCTGGGGTAGAAGACTACCCCGAAAATATTCAGCTGATGATTTGGCGGTTGATTGAGAGAGACTATCTAAGGTACCAACGCGCCGTGACGGAACTCTATCCGCCGCTGCAAGAGAACTCAAGTACGCAGTTTACGATTTAAAGATCGGTAAAATACAGCAGCTGGGCGCGAAAGCCTGCCCGCATGAATCGCCGCCTTGAAGGTGCTGTTCAGTCGCGATTTCACTGAAATTCGTTAGGATCTCGCGTGTTATTTCTCCCAGTCTTCCGGAGCACCTTCAAATGCCTGTCTTCCTTGGCATCGATATTGGCACAAGCGGCACAAAGACCCTGGCGATGCGTGAGGACGGTCAAATCCTGGCGTCGGCCACCGTAGAGTATCCACTGAGCAGCCCGAAACCTGGCTGGTCGGAACAGGAGCCCGTCGACTGGTGGACGGCGGCTGTGAATTCTGTCCGACGTGTGCTCAAATCAGCCCGATTAAAACCGGGCGAGATTGGCGGAATTGGCCTGAGTGGCCAAATGCACGGGAGCGTATTTCTGGACAGGAGCGGCAGTGTGATTCGACCGGCGCTGTTGTGGAACGATCAGCGCACGACTGCCGAATGCTCAGAAATTGAAAGCTGCGTCGGGGGCCGCAGCAAGCTGATTCAAATGGTTGCGAATCCGGCGCTCACGGGATTCACAGCGCCCAAGATTCTGTGGCTGAGGAATCGCGAGAAGAAGAATTTTGATAAAACAAGGCAGGTGTTGCTGCCCAAGGATTATGTCCGATATCGCCTGACGGGTGACTTTGCGACTGAGGTCAGTGATGCATCGGGGACGTTGCTGCTGGATGTCGTAAAGCGTCGATGGTCTTCTGCCCTGCTGCAGAAGCTGGATCTGGATGCGAAACTACTTCCGAAAGTTTACGAATCAGAAGACATCACGGGAGTCCTGTCAGAGGTTGCTGCCAAAGCAATGGGACTCCGGCCTGGCATTCCTGTTGTGGGAGGCGGAGGTGATCAGGCTGCGGGCGCGATCGGCAACGGGATCGTTGGTCGTGGCGCCGTATCCGCGACGATGGGAACCAGTGGCGTTGTATTCGCCCACAGTGATGACGTGCAGGTCGATCCCCAGGGTCGGCTGCATACATTTTGCCATGCTGTACGAGGCAAGTGGCATGTGATGGGTTGCGTGCTGTCCGCGGGGGGCAGTCTGCAGTGGTTCCGAAATCAGTTATGTCAGGGAGAAATTGCCGCCGCGCGGAAGCAAAAAAAAGATCCTTATGAACTGATCACCGCCGAAGCGGCGACCGCACCGACTGGGAGTGAGGGTTTGTTCTTTCTGCCCTATCTGACGGGGGAAAGAACGCCTCACGCAGATCCGCATGCGCGGGCAGCGTGGATTGGCTTAAGTCTGCGACATGGCAAGAGCCATCTGGCACGCTCAGTGATCGAAGGCGCCACTTATGCCATGCGCGACACGCTGGAGATTATCAAAGCCATGCAGATTCCTGTCAAAGAAATTCGCCTTTCCGGAGGAGGCGCGCGGAGTGAATTCTGGCGGCAGTTGCAGGCTGACATTTACGGTCAGGCGGTTGTGACAATCAATGCGTCCGAAGGACCAGCGTATGGAGTGGCGTTACTGGCAGCTGCCGGGACCGGAGCCTACAAGAATGTTGTCGAAGCCTGTCACGCGACAATCTCGGTCGTGACGAAGACTCCAAACAGAGCCGCAGCGACAAAGACCTATAACGCTGCGTACCCGGTCTACCAGCAGTTGTACCGTTCACTCAAACCTGATTTTGTCGCGATTCAGAAACTAATCGAGTAATGTCCTGGCGTGAAACACTTCTCAGAGCCTTTGGCCCCGGACTGCTGGGTGGCGTAACGGCCGGAACCTGGTTGCGTTTATTGCGTGACAACGGATTTTCGGTATCACCATCCTGTTGGCCGCGTGCCGGAGTTATTTCGCTGCAGAGTTTGCCGACCAGTGTATTGCACTGGGTTGATGAGATCCGCTTTGGGAAAAAGTTGAAGGATGTCGTCGTGCCTCCTCCGGTGTTTCTCCTGGGACACTGGCGGCAGGGGACGACCCACCTGCACAATCTCATGACCATCGATCAGCGATTTGCATTCCCCAATAATTATCAATGTTTGTATCCGGAGTCATTCCTGACAGCAGAGCGACTGCACTCGAAATCCATTGGGATGTTGCTGCCCGATCGTCGGCCGATGGATAATGTGGAATGGAAGATGGAATCTCCGCAGGAAGACGAATTTGCCTTATGCGTCGCCAGTCTGAAATCTCCCTGTATGGGCTGGGTATTTCCGCGCCGCCGGGATTTTTACAGTCGCTATCTGACGATGCGGGATGTTGCCGACAAAGAAATTCAGGCATGGAAAGATTCGTTCCTGCTGTTCCTGAAGAAACTAACGTGGCTGGGGGATCGACCGTTGGTACTGAAATCGCCACCGCATACCGCCCGCATCAAAATACTACTGGAGATGTTTCCCGACGCCAGGTTTGTGCATATCCATCGCAATCCGTATGACGTATTTCAGTCCAGCCGAAAGATGCTGCGGGCAGTCTCGAAGCTGCATCGGCTGCAGGCGATCGACGATTCCGGCCTCGACGACTGGATTCTGCAGATGTACAGCACGATGTATGACGCGTTTTTCGCAGAAAAGAATTTAATTCCCCCGGGACAGTTTCACGAGTTGAGTTTCGCGCAGCTTGAACTTGATCCGCTTAGTGAGATTCGCAGGATCTACGAAAAACTGCAGCTGCCGGACTTTACTCAGGTGGAATTCCGGTTGCAGGAATATGTCGATTCGATTGCCAACTACAAAAAAAATCAATTTCCTGATTTTACGCCGGAACTGCGACGGCGGATCAGCACACAATGGAAGCGATCGTTCGAAGAATGGGGATATCCATGTCAATGATTGTTTCGCAGGAATCATTCCGGACGCTTGTCCGGACACTGAGTCACACTCCGGAACCGGATGCGGCAGATGCCTGGCCGACAAGACAACTCACGCTGCTCGCCGACGCGGGCGGCTATCGCTGGAACATTCCTCGCGAGTTTGGCGGCGCTGGTACAGATACGTGTGAAATCTTGGACGTGTACCGCGAACTGGCCGCCGGCAGTCTCCTGACAGCCTTTATTCTGACACAACGAAATGCCGCATGTCAGCGGATCGAGTTGTCGGCGAATGGTGCTGCAAAATCCCGACTCCTGCCCGCGCTCTGCAGTGGCGAACTCTTTGCAACGGTTGGCATTTCGCATCTGACAACGTCCCGGCAACATCTGGGATCACCGGCCGTTACCGCTGTTCCTGATCCCCACTCGAACGGATATCGGCTGCACGGTTCTGTGCCGTGGGCGACCGGAGCGAACGCCGCAGATCTCCTCGTCACCGGGGGTACACTTGCGGACGGACGTCAACTGCTTGCCGCTGTTCCCACATCGCGGAACGGCGTTCGGATTCATGCGCCTGTCGCCCTGATGGGACTCAGTTCTTCACAGACCTCAATCGTTGAACTGGAAAATGTGGTTGTCGGACCGGACGAGATTCTGCATGGACCGATCGCACACGTGATGTCATCCTCGACGGGTGCGGGTACCGGATCTCTGGGGACTTCAGCCGTTGCGATTGGCACCGCCGAGGGCACACTTCGCAGGTTCCGCAGCGAGGTGGATCGTCGTCCGGAACTTGCAGAGTTCGTCGAACCACTGGAAAACGAGGCCCTGAACCTGACTCGCATGCTGCGCAAGTCAGCTGCCAGTGGCGATCAGGCTGTTGTGCAGGCCGCTGAAGAACTTCGGCGGCGAGCGAATTCACTGGTATTGCGATCCGCTCAGGCATGGCTGGCGGCGACGAAAGGAGCCGGTTTTATTGCCGGTCATCCCGCCGAACGGGCTGTCAGGGAAAGCATGTTTTTTCTGGTCTGGTCATGTCCCCAGCAGGTACTCGCAGGAAATCTGCGTGAGTTGTCGTGTGGAGTGCATTGATTCATCCAACGATTTTTGCCACTGTTCGTAAACAGAGAAAGTGTCTGTGCCCGGCGGGTGGCCCGGAAAAGTTGTCGCATCTAACGCACCAGGCATCGCTGGACGGCGACAACAGCGGACTGCCACAGCCAGCCGCGTGCTGAACAAGACAGGTTCCAGGGACAATCACCGGGCGCCTCAACTGAATCTTCACTACCACGAATAAGTTTCTCAGAATGCACTCCTTGTTCCCGAAATTGACGCTGGCACAGTCCGGTATTCGGTGTTTGTCGATCCTGACCCTGTGCGGGCTGATCGGTGGCTGTGGCGGCCCGGCGGCACCGTCGACCAAAGTCGACACCAGCGCCAAAGCGAAAGAAAACGTCGCTGACGAATGTCGACACAAGCTGAATTCAGTAATTGGACGCATGAAGCCGGAATCGATGGCGACTCAGACACGCCGGGACGCTATCGCCAGTGCATTGAATGCCTGGATGGCATCCTGCGTTTCCGCTGAGGATCGCAGTCTGAATCTGGGTGACGCCAACGCGGCCATGCTTTCGACCAGTGTGCAGCGCGCAGCCGGGCAGGGGAGGTTCACAGAAAGTGACGTCAGCTACATCCGCGACTGCCTGCTGCTGAGTCGCCTCACAGAAACACTTTGGAAACAAGCGGACGAGCGAAACGGTGGTGAAGTCAGTGCCGATCTGGATCGAGTGCAGCAATTGTTTCAGCATATCGTCAGGAACGTGTCACCTCTGAGGGCGGACGAGGATCGGCCACCTGTCGGACTTTATGAAGTGATGCTTACGGGGCGCGGATCCGTGGAGGACCGTATCTGGTTGTTTTCTGAAGCGTTGCGCCAGCGGCAGATTGACTCGGTCATGCTAAAAGCGACGACACCCGGCGATCCAGCTTCTTCCAGCATCGCTGATGCGACCGACGTATTGCTGCTCGTGGTGGCCGATGGTCGAACTTTTCTGTTTGATCCGATTCGTGGTACGGCTGTTCCGAAAGCCGATGATACAGAAATTGTGGTCACAGAACCGGCAGATATCTCGCTGATTGCCAGTGCGGAGCGCTGGAAAGCCGCTACACCTTACATTGTCGCCAACCCGTCGTCGTTTGCACCACGGATGTTTGTGCTGCAGCAGCGGATGGAAGCACAGGACGCGGCCACTCTGTACGAAGAACTGGCAGGGGGAACGAGTGAAATCGAACCACTGATAGCGCGGCTGAAGGCAGCGGTAGGTGACACGTGGCCAACGGAATCTTTCAAAGTCTGGGATATCCCTGAGCAACGACTGGCGGCCGCCGGTGCCTTAAGCGAACAGCAGCGCGAAGAATATACCGTCTTGATGAGGCCGCTTGACAGCCCCTTCGAGCGTGATTCCATCAGCGTCGGAGATGCGCTGGACGATCCCAGCATCAATCAGGAAGAATTGACTGAAGAACAACGCGTTCAACTGCGCGTGATGGCTCTGGAAGAACGCTGGTCGCGTGTCGGTGCATCCAGTGACGAACTGTTCGGTAAACCCTCAAGGCATTTACTGCAGAAACGCGTGGAACAGATTTCCGGTGCTGCTGATGTGGACATGATTCAGGATCTGCAGCAGATTCGCCAGGCCTGCATGCAGACACTTATTGAAGTGGAAGTGCCAATCGACAGTAAGCAGGTGGGAAAGATTACCATTCCACTGCCGCAGTTGATCAAGGATGTTCAGCAAAGCGCTTTGGGTGATACGCTCTACTGGACGTCCATGCTGCAGTTGTCACGCAACGACCTGGGTGCCGCGATTGCTTCACTCCGTAATTATCGGATTCAGTATCCGGAAGGCGCTGCCGTTTTCCCTTCAATGATGAACGAAGCCGCAGCTCTTATCCCGCTCAACAATCTTGACGCTGCCATCGAAGTGTTGCGGCTGGCGGATGTCGAACAGAATCCCGAACAGCTGCGGGCGCATTGGTGGCTCGAGCGACTGCAGGCCGCAAAGTAGAGAAACGCAGCCGCGGTAAAGTCAGGCGGGGGTTTCCGGGTCGTCCGCGCGGCAGCGCCGGGAAACATCACAGAACGACATTATTCCGAATCGAAATCACAGCGATATCTCCGGACTTCGTGTCAGCGATCCTGTTTGGCCAGTGACTGTTCGAGCAGCCTCAGGCACTGCCACAGGTTTGCCTGAGTCCAGAGGAGCGGCGTGATGTCATTGGGAATCCACTGACCATTTTCACAAAAATAGGATTCCGGGCAGCGATATTGCGGAAACCGGCTGGCCGCAGGTGTGAGCTGCGACAACGCGCGACGTGTCGCTGTCAGCTGCTGCTGCAGTGCCTGCGGATCACCATCTTCCAGATACCTTCGACCGTGTATGCATGCCACGATCGGATCAAAGATGCACCACTGCGCTTCCATTCCCGGTTTCAGCAGCTTGTCGCGAGTGTCAAGGTCTTCACTGAAATCTCCTGTTCGCATGTCGGCAGACATCAATGTTCGATAGTCGGCACACCAGTATGAATCGCCGGGATAACGTCGAATACCATACGGTCCCAGCAGCTGTGATTGCACGTCGTCCAGAATTCTGTCCTCGAGCGCCCGATCGTGCAAAATGTTTAGCGGGTAGATCAAAAACAGCAGGGCGGCATCATAGCGCCGATTCTGAAGAGGATCCGGCTGGATGCATTCTGCCGGGAGAATCCCGAACAACGCCTGACGGCATTGCTGCAACAGTTCTGCCACATCCTGCTGCGTGACAGAATATCTTCCGCGGGCCAGGCGCCGGCTCACATCAGGATCCTGCATCAATTGGATCAGCAGCGCCAGCCCTGCGGCGACGCAGCCAATACTGGACGCAGCGACCTTCTGCACCTCTTCCCAGTGACCGCTGTCTTCATCCTGCCAGACTTCGATAACCTGCCAAAAGCGGACCAGCTGCGCGAATAATTCCCAGTCCGCCTGTTCAATCGGCAGATCACCGCGAATAATGAGTGTGCACGACAACCACATGAAATAGCCCAGTGCGTCGTTCTGTGCGTGTGCCCATTTTTCTGTGTTCTCCGTCAAATGCGTACCATCAAAACGAATGTGCGGCCTGTTCATCGGATCAGACGGGTCCACATCCCCGTCGATAATGCCGGCAAAACGGTGCCGGTATTTCGCAAAGAACGCGGTAAGTGACTGAATGCAGGCTCTTGGAATCTCAGCGTCATTCTGCACGACCAGATGTGCCCACGCGATCTGAACGTTGTCACGCACCCAGACATTGTGGTAACCCGATAATTCGAAGTCACCGCCTTCACCTGCGGCAGCGGAGAAAAGCCCATTGGCAAGTGTGGGAAAGTTGAACGTTCCCTGCTGTTTCAGGAACCGAGTCAATTCGCGCACGTGAGCAGCTGTGGAATTATCCTGAAGCCAGTCTGCCGGCGCGGTTTTATTCCAATCCATGATCAAGAAGTTCCCTGCTCTGAGTGTCATCCACCGGCGGACCGGTTTTCCGTT
>JAGQQS010000316.1 GCA_020426105.1 Planctomycetaceae bacterium | reverse complement strand
GCAAGGTTTCGGTCACGGCGATCCTCCGGCGCATCCGGCTTGTAATAGTCGTTTAGAAACGCTCCGGCGACGGGATGCGTGCCTGCGGTCAGTGTGAGATCGTGTTCAAACCATGCAGGTTTCTTATGGCCTTTGACTTCAAATTCCTGCACGGTCTCACCATCGATCTGCATCGCCATTTTTGCGTCTTCGTCGCCGCCCTGAGTGGCCATGGCGTGAATTCGAATTTTGTAGTTGCCATCGGCAGGAACGGACACGGTTGCGGTCAGCGTCCCCGTCGATGCCAGCATATGGAATCCATTGCCGTCCACTTTGCCGCCGATGGATGACGTCAGTTTTTCGGCATTGAATACCTGCGTAACTCCTTTGGAGAAATCGCGCAGATCAATCGCGGCGGCGGCGACGGATTCCGCTGCGTCCAGGTATTTCTCCATCAGCAACGGGGGAACGCTGAGGACATCCCCAATATTATCGAAACCCTCACCCACGTCGTCCTGTGGGAAATCGTCCGCCGGGGTCAGGCTGATTCCGAACAGATCGCGAATCGTATTGTTGTATTCGGCTCGGTTCAGACGATGCAGCGTCGAGCGGCCGGCATGATGAATCTGAGTACAGTCGAAGTCATAAAGTTCATCATAAAAGAATGCGGCGACTTCCTTGCGCAGGTCTGTCGTCGGCTGAGCATCATAATCGGCAGGTGGCATGGCACCGGCGTTGATCATGCGGTACACACGTTCCCAGGACTTCCGTTCCTTCAGCAATTGGTTCACGTTCGCCAAGCCATCGACCGTGATCCCGGCCTCCTGTGCTTCTGCATTGTGACAGGCCGCGCAGTGCAGGTTCAGAAACGGCAGAACGGTGTTTTCCAGCCTCTGCTGTCGAGTGACGCGATCAGGATTGTTTTCGCCGCCGGTCACAACTCCGCAGAACAGCAGGAGGATTGCAAGAGTTACTCTGCGAAACGACGGCGTGCAGATCGAGAAATATCGAGCTAACGATGGCGCCCGTGCGGAGCAGCGAGACGTGACACGATCAGACAGCATCGGTTGATGGCGGGACGCATTCATGGCCATTGACCAGGGTTATGTAGATGAGTGCAGATGTTTCGCTGGCAGAGGCAGGAACAATTGACCAGCGATGGCAGGATTTAATCTCTTCTATTCTACCTCAATTCTTCACCATTTGAATCAGAGAAACACGTCAAATTACCGGGTTCCTTTGAACCTGGCTCGTTTTCCTGAAGAAAACATCCGGCGTCATGACTTCACCCCACCGGCAAGTGACATCGCGGGTTAAACGATAACCATCTCTGGCAACAATAAACCAACAGTCCGCATGCGTCCGGTTGCCTCCAACGAGCACGGGGCACGGCTCAGAGTTCCCGAAAAACAGTCGATTCTGCGAAAGTTTTCCGCGGAGACAGTTAATTGCCACCGTTGTTCGGGAACTTGTTGAGTCACGGCTTGATTTGAGGCTGGCTGCTGGCCACGATGACATCTGGAACGGACGCCGTGAAACTGGCCGGGAGTGCAGCCGTGAGTTGTTGCTGGGAATTCGCGATTGAATCCGAAGGCGAAGTGTCGTGCGTCTGGGAAAGCTGCGTGTCTATTTTGAGACCTCGCCCGCACTGCGTTTGCTGAGATCGCCGAACGCCCCGTTCATCATCGATTGGCTCGATCGCCAGTTTAAACAGGCGGGCCGGATTACTGTGCCCCATTCAGATCTGCTCGCCGCACTCGTCGAGTATCAGGACGAACTCCGTGAAACGGATCCCGATCAGTTGATCGGTAAACCGGAGGCGTATTTGTCTGACTGGAGCGGGCCGGACAAACTCTGGCTGCGGCGATTTCTGGAAGCGGGACGTGACGAGCCAGTCTATCAATTGACCCCGGCTACGGAAGACGTCTTTGTGTTTCTGGATCGGGTTCTCGAACAGGATCCGGGCTTTGTCGGCACAGAATCACGATTGAAGCTGGTCATTGATACGCTGGATGATCTGGTTGTCGGTGCGTCAGAAGATCCGGAAACACGGCTGCGGCATTTGCGTGAGACACAGCGGCGAGTTCAATTTGAAATCGATCAGATTGAAACGGAAGGCGCTGCGCCGCGGTATCGACCGGCACAGATTCGCGAGCGCTTTATCACGGCCGTCTCGCTGCTGCGTCAGCTGCAGGGTGACTTTCGCGCCGTAGAGGAATCGTTTCGCGAGATTACGAGGCAGGTTCAGCAGCGACAGGTCGAAGGCAGTGACACACGGGGTGGTATTCTGGGTTTTGCACTGGATTCAGAAGACCTGCTGAAGAAGGAAGACCAGGGAGTCAGTTTCTATGAGTTCGTCAGGTTGATCCTGACACCTTCGCAGACGGAACGATTGGAATCGATCATTCGTGAAGTACGCCGCATTCCGGAACTCGAATCACAACGCGACGGCATGGATACGGTGCGCGGCATGGTCACCGTGCTGCAGAACGAAGCCGAAAAGGTCATGCGTACCAATCAACGCCTGTCAACGACGCTCCGACGACTGCTGGACGCGCGGGCTCATGCGGAGCGGCAGCGGATTGCAGGCGTGTTGCGGCAGATCCGCGGGCATGCGGTAGCGCTGGCGGCGAATCCTCCCGTCGATTCGGTCGGGCTTTCAGTCGATGTGGAGATTGATATCGAATCGCCGTTTCGCCGTACGTTTTGGAAGGAGCCGACCAGACTGGAGTCGATTGATCTCACTGATTTCACCGCGGACGAACCGGATCGAATGGAAGCGTTTCGCGAACTGGCGGCATTGAAGCGACTCGAATGGAAGACGATGCGAAATAATATCCGTGACCTGCTCGAGATTTACGACGCTCCAACCCTGGCCGAATTACTCGAACAGCACCCGCCGGAATCCGGCGTGATTGAGGTGCTGGGTTATCTGCAGATTGCTCGCGACGACGGACATCTGGTGAATTCAACGGCTCGCCAAACCGTCGTCATCCCGTGGGGCGATCCGGGAGTTCAGGGCACCGATGCCTCCGATGCGGTGATTCAGATTGCTCTGCCACTGGTGACATTTGTGCGAAGCGGAAAGAACAACAATGGCCGATGATCTGCCGGAGTTTCGCGACTGGAGCCGCGTGGCGGTGATGCTGATGCGAGGCGTCGTGTACAGCGAAGATGATCGTCTGTGGAACGTGCTGCTGTCCAATGTTTCGACGCTGGAAAGCTATTTCGCGCGGCTGGGTCTGCGGCTGGTAGTCGTCGAATCTGACGGCATGGCGTACTTGAGACAACTGAACGACGATGAGGCCACGGCAGGGTATGACAGTCTTCCGAAACTGTTCCGCGCGACTCGATTGAGTTACGGTCAGACATTGTTGTGCGTATTGCTGCGGGACGAATTGCGGCGTTTTGAAGAGGAAGAAGTTCGCGACGAGCGCTGCGTGATCGATGAGCCGACATTGCTTCAGCAGTGGGAATCATTTTTTCCGACGAGTCGCGATGAAGTAAAGATGCTGCGTGACATGCAGGCCGCGCTGAAGAAACTGGAAGACCTGGGATTTGTGGCACAATTTGGAGGAGAGCCGGCTGGCTGGGAAGTACGGCGGATTCTGAAGGCGAGATTACCGGCATCACATCTGGAAGAGTTGCGCGACGTGCTTGCCAACCATGCAGGAACCACGCGCCCCGGAGGTGAAGATGAATGACTTCAGACGATCCTGCCTGTCGAACGAACCATTTGCCGCAACGCAAAGCTGTATGTCCCGGTTGCCGAGCGGGAGTTTCGCCGCAAGGCGAAGCTGTAGGTCCTCCTTGCCGAGGAGGACTTTTGCCGCAAGGCAAAGCGCGTGCGGGTTGCCGCGTGGTTATGACGAACCGCGTCGCCGTGATCTCCGGCCGCTTGATGGCCACATAGCACCGTGTCTGGTCGCAGGTCGCAGCAGGCTGCGAAGTCCAGCCCGGCAGGCTGTACCTACTTTTGCCAACTACCGTTCGGCCAGTCCAAATAGTCGCTCACCAGTCCAGCATTCACGGGATTCTGCTGAATATATCTTACAATCCGTTCGTCCTGTTCATCGCTGCGCGACCAGTGATCAAACCATTCGTCCTGCCAGAATCGTCCGTTGGGCAGAGAAGAAAGGCGTCCCGCCTGATGTCCGGTCCAGCGTTTGAAATCTTCAAGAGGCTCCTTCAGCGTCCCCTTCAGAACACTCAGGAACAGGTGCAAATGATTCGGCATCACGGCAAATTCATACACGATCCACCGACAAGTTCGTACGCGATGATTGATTGCCGCGATGACGAGTTCAGCAACAGCGGAATTCTTCAGAAGTGTGTTGTGTTCCGATCGGTCGAGCCAATCTTCCATTTCGCGAAAAATGGTCCTCATCAGGATCAGCGACTTGTCCTGCGAATCATGTTCGGCCTTCAGTTGGACGTTCTCAGACAATTCTCGAATTCGTTGAGCACCGCCGGCAGGAATGGCACCCGCGAGATGAATCGTGACGAAATATCGTCCGTCTTCCACCTCCCAATGAGGCAACCGACCGCGCCAAAAACCAGTTGTCTGTGGTTTTCGAATCATGTGAAAATTCTATCATGGGAAAAGAAAAATAGTAGGTCCTCCTTGCCGAGGAGGACTTTTGCCGCAAGGCAAAGCGAGTGCGAGTTGCCGCGGGGTTATGACGAACCGCGTCGCCGTGATCTCCGGCCGCTTGATGGCCACATAGCACCGTGTCTGATCGCAGGTCGCAGCAGGCTGCGAAGTCCAGCCCGGCATGCTGGACCTACAGGTCGCAGCAAGCTGCGAAGTCCGGTCCGGCAGGTGGGATTAACAGAGATACCGAAAACCCTCACCCGCCGACCCCGCTGGAATCCTATCGTACGTTCGATTACAAAGGCTCGTCATCAATGCGACTAATGCAGAAGCGATTAATATTCGCAACGCCGGAAGGAATCGCCATGGAGGCGCAGCAGGGATATCGGCTGCAAAAGATTGAGCTCATCAACTGGGGCACGTTTGACAGCGCGAACGGTCAGGTTTATTCGGTCACACCCGCTGGTCAGACGACGCTGCTCGTCGGACGAAATGGCTGCGGAAAGTCGACGCTCGTTGACGCACTGTTAACGTTGCTTGTGCGACCCAGCATCCGCAATTTCAACGTCGCTGCGGGAGGCGGCAAACGCGAACGTGATGAACGGACCTATGTCAAAGGGGCCTATGATCGCGGTGGCTATGATGAATCGAACTCCAGCCAGCCCAAATTCCTGCGACCAAAGGGCAATCATTACTCGGTGATCCTCGCCGTCTTTGGCAGCGAAGGTACGGGCAAAAAATTTACGATCGCTCAGGTACTGTATCTGACGGCCGATCAAATGGTGGAGAAGCTCTACTGTTTCGCCGATGGAGAACGTTCGATTCGCGACGATTTTGGCGGCTTCGAAGGTACGGATACGATCCTGAAACTGCTGAAAAAACGCGGCATTAAAGTCACTCGGACGCACGCGGAGTTCGAAACGTGGTTCAGCAAAGTGACCAATGTGCGTGCCAAAGCGATGGAAGTCTTTAATCAGACTGTCGCGGTCAAAGACATTCAGAAACTCAACGACTTCATTCGCAACCATATGCTGGAACAGGCCGATCGCGGTGAACGGGTCGATCGACTGCTGACTCATTTCACGGAACTCTGCGATGCCCATGCGTCGCTCGTTCGCGTGCAGCAGCAGGCGCTGCTGCTGGAGCCTGTGGCGGTGGCGGGCAAAGATTGTCTGCGGCTGCAACAGGAACTGAAGTATGCTGAACGGCAGTTGTCCGCGACGGCCGCGTTTCTGCACAGTAAGACGATCGAGATCTTTGAACCCGTACTGCTGGAACGACAGCGTGCTGTTGACGACGTGCGCGCAGAACAGGACCGGCTGAAACAGGCCAGTCGCCGGCTGGAAGAACAGTCGCGTGGTCTGCAGAACGAGATCGATCAGGCAGGCGGAGATCGGCTGCGGCTGATCCCTCTGCTGATCGATACGGCAGAGGCACAGGCCGCGCAGGTGCGCAGCGAACGTAAACGATTTCAGGATGCACTACACAAATCCGGCCTGGAAGCAACCGTTGATGACATCGAAAGCTTCCGTACGCTGCGCGCCAGCCTTCCCGATCTTCAGGCAACTCTGAAGGGCAATGTCAGCGAGCTGGAAACGCAATTGGTAGACATCGGCGTGGCGCGGCGTGCAACGAATGAGAGCATCCGGCAGTGTCAGGCTGAGCTGGACGGACTCAACCGCCGCCGTGAAAATATACCGGAACGCAGCGTTGAACTGCGCGCCATGGTCTGCCGTGATCTGGGACTGAACGTCATCGAACTGCCGTTTGTGGCGGAACTCGTCGCCGTCCGGCCGGAGGAGCGTGAATGGGAAGCGTCGATTGAAAAGGTGCTCAACAGTTTTGCAATGAGCTTACTGGTACCGGAACGCCTGTATGCGGCCGTAAGCAGCTATGTCGATCGGACACGACTGGCCGTCCATGGCCAGGGGCAGCGGCTCGTATATCTGCAGATTGGCAGGCCGGCGACGTCAATGAACAGCACAGTACCGACGGAATCTTCGCTGTTGAGCAAGCTGGCATTTCGCGAAGGCCATACGCTCCTGCCATGGGTGAAAGCTGAATTGCAGCAGCGGTTCGACTATCGCTGCTGCGACACTGTCGAAGAATTCCAGCAATGCCGGGGACTCGCGATGACCGCGTCGCGACATATCAAGAGCGGCCAGCGTCGTCATGATAAGGACGACCGCGAAAAGATCAGCGATCCGCGGAATTTCGTGCTGGGTTGGGACAACCGCGAAAAGAAACGCCGGATCGCGGACGAACTGATACGCCTGCAGCAGGAAGAAACAAAACTTACCGGGCGCTCTGCATCGATCAATCAGCAGCTGCACAGCGTCCGTGACCGCTTGCAGGCTGTCGCCGCCCTGGATCTGGTGATGACCTACGACCAGATTGATCCATCGTCGTTCGAACAGACGATCATTTCACTGCGGCGGGAGGCGGAACAGATTTCTTCGAAATCGGATGTGCTCAAAGGTCTGCAGCAGCGGTTGGCAGAAGTGGAAGATCAGCGTGAGGCGACTCGGCTGGCGACCGTGGAGGCGGTGCGAAACCAGACGAATCTGGAACGTGATATCGGGGTTTGTGAACAACAACTGAGTTATGCTCGGAGTGGGCTGGAGCGTCGTACCCGTGATGGCTTGCTGGATGAAGATCGCGAGTACTTCGAAGGACTCAGCAGGCAGCTCGTGGGATGCATCATTGATGAGGCTGAGTTGTCGACAGGTCGTCTGGAACGTCAGATTAAGGAACAGGTGGGCCGGCATGTCGAAGCACGCCGCACGGAACTTGAACCGGTGCAGCGCGACTTGCTGAAACTGATGTCGAAGTTCCTGCAGAAGTTCCCGGATGAAGGTCAGGATTTGGCGATCGGAATCGAATATCTCGACAGCTTCCTGGGACTGCGGCAAAGGATTGTCGAGGAAGACCTGCCGCGGCACGAACAGCGGTTTCGCGAGCGATTGAACGAAAAAGTGATTCATGAGATTGGCCTGTTTCGTGCAGAGCTGGAATCTGAACGGCGGCAGATTGAAGATCGCATTGAGATCCTGAATGCATCGTTGAAGCAGTTGGAATATCGTCCCGGCACGCACATTCAACTGGAACCACGTCCGGTGCGGGATCGTGAAGTGGTGGAGTTCCAGACGCGGCTGCGTGAGTGTATTGAAAGCAGTTTCGATGATTCTGCCGCGGCCAATGAAGCTCGTTTTGAGCGGATCCGTGAACTGGTCGAAAAACTGCGGGATGAAAACAATCGCCGCTGGCGCGACAAAGTGACAGATGTGCGTCGTTGGTTTGATTTCGTTGCTGCGGTAATTAATCGCGAGACGCTGGAAACGATCTCTGTCTATCAGGACAGCAGCGGTCAGTCAGGAGGTGAAAAAGCGAAATTGGCATTTACGATTCTCGTCGCGGCGATTGCCTATCAATACGATCTCGACCCGGAACATCCGACACCGGATCGATTCCAGTTCGTGGTGGTCGATGAGATGTTTTCGCGGGTGGATGACCAGCACGCTGAATATGCGATGGAGCTGTTCCGTCAATTTGGTCTGCAGCTGCTGATCGTGGCCCCGCTCGACGCGAAAGCCCGCGTGACACAACCGTACGTCGGCTGTTATCTGCACGTCAACAAACGCGACAACCGGTCGGAAATTTTCGAAATGACCGCCACCGCGTTTGCGGACGTGATGGGCGAAACGGGCGGGGATCTTTAAAGCAGCGGACCTGCTGCACCAGGGAGCCCGATTTGAGGTCCGAGCAGGAGCGCGCCTGCTGGAAGCCTCCATCGAAATGGGTATGAGCCGCATTTGCGAGAAAGTGTGGTCAATCCCGTCGGTAGAGCAACGGGATTTTGCAGCGTGGAGATTCACTCAGGGCCAGACACGATGTAGATTATGGACAAGTCTTCAGGGCACTACCGACCCTGCGTCGGTAGACCACTGACTGGTAAGCTACCGCCGAAAACCCGCACCGCATTTTTTGGGGGCCTGCCCCGACCCAGCGTCGGTGTAGCCGCCTTAAGTCGCCCAGCCACCGACACGGAGTCGGAGGAGTGATCTGTCTGCGACGCTTTTGTGTTGTAGCTGATCAGTCCTGCTCCCACCGACACAGGGTCGGATGAATGGCAGATCATAATGGCGTTACCGCATTTCTAAGGAGTGACGATTTCGCTTTTCATCAGCAGGCGACTGCCGGTCCTTAGAATAAATGGTTTGTCAGAATCCGCCATCTTCTGAATCTTCTCCAATGCTTCTTTCGGAATGCTGATCTCCCCTTTCTCGACTTGTGCGTTCAGCGTGGCGATTTGTGCCCTCAACATCTCACGTGCCTCGGCAAGTGTCTGACTGGATGCCTTCCAGCGAACGTAGACATGATAAGGACCAGGCAACGGTTCCAGCGATTTTCCGTTTGAGACACCTCGAATCTGAATCAGAGTCCCGTCGTGCGATATTGAAATTGTTCCAAATTGAAGCACTCCTTCTGGTTTTGAATCTGTCATTTCCGTCAGGGAAAACTCGATATTGGCCAGACCTGCAATACCCAAAGAAGCGACGGAGTTGCTATCGGTAGTCATCCCGATCGTCCCGATATAGTCCTGATCGTTGAGGATCACAGCCGAATTGAAGAACTTACATGCATCCAGTCCGAGATCTTCTAAGCGAAACTTCTTTGGCTGCAGATGTTCGTCCAGCCGAGGCAGAATTTTTACACGGTAAACTCGACCATCCGGATCCTTTGCTATGTCGATCACATGCGGCTGCAGATCGGTCAGATTGAGCGTCTGACTCAGCTCTTTGAGATCCTCATCTGCACCTCCGGTGACATCTTTAATTCTCAAGTCTGCCAGAAATTGATTGCCGTTTTGCCGGCCGGTCAGGCTAACAGAAAAACGCTTAGTGCCCTGTCCGATGGTCATCTCGAAGGTTCCTCCCGGACCTGCGCCGCCAGACCCTTGATCGTCGAATGTGGCAATACTGTCGTCAGGATTAAGCGAGTAACCAGAAACATCCGCGAAGAAGGAGTACTTCGGTGGTTTTGAGTCAGTCACCGGAGACTCGACCGGAGTCTGTCCGAGACATCTCGCGGTATCATTACACAGCAGTATGCCCAGACAGCCGATGAAGCTTAAACGGATTAGACAACATGATTTCATTGATCGAACTCCTGTAGAACGTAACGCGTTTCGGTACTGAGTGGCCCAATGCCACGGACATACAAACCTGAATTCTGAATGACCATTCTGAATTCGTTTCCGGGAGCGGAGTGAGGCGGATTTTCTTTTGGGAGATCGCGCGTCTTGTTTGAGTCGCTGCCGGGAGATTTCTCGTCCGGCAATCCAACCTGCGGCTCGGAGTCCTTTTCACGCGATGATTGTGCGGACCAGATACTGATCAGCATCAGAGCACTTGCGGCAATCACCACAGGCAATGGCACTCGTACCGAACGTCTCCACCACGGGACACAGGAAGCAGACACTTCGACAAGTCGAGCCAATTCCGCGACCACCGTGGTGTGGTAAAACGCCTTTCCCTCAGGAGACGCTTTGACTTGTTGCAAAACGGACAGGAATTCTGAAACATCCGTCTGATCATCATGCGGGTCCAATCTGTCTGGATCAAATTCGTTGTGTGGTTTCATGTCTGGCACTCTTTATCGGACATAAGTTTTCTGAGTCGCGCTATTCCGCGATGAATATGGCTCTTAACCGTTCCCAGAGGAAGGTCAGTGGCCGCAACAATTTCGTCCAGCGTAAATCCTTCGACAAAGCGAAAGATCAGAATCTCACGCACCGGACTTTCAAACTGGCTGATTGTTGAAAGAACTCGCTCTAACTGTTCGCGATTGGCCAATTGAGTGGCCGGAGATGGTTGCGGATCTGCTATACATTCCGCCATCTCGGGATCACAACCGGTGACTTTCGGGCGTCTCCAGTGACGCAACTGAACATGCCGGGCAATAGAAAACACAAAGGCATGCAACTGCTCCTGGCTACCCCTCATACTGGGAAGCGAACGAATCAGTTGAGCAAAGGTCTCTGCGGTCTGTTCCTGAGCCAGATCGTAATCCCGATGTTTACAGACAAAAAATCGAAACAACGGATCTTCAAAGTGATCAACCAGCCACTTGCAGGCATCGGGACTTCGCTCTCGAAGCCCGTTTAAAATAGATTGATCGCTCGCCATTGAGTTGTCCAAAGGGCTGTCGGCTCTTCCATCCGTGATATGAAATCCGGATTCGATGACCAATCGCAGGATTTCTTTCGAACACCCGGCCAGATGTTTTCAGCCCGGCTACGGGACTAGAAGTGCCAGAGCCCGAGATAAGGTTGCATGAATCTGCTCCGATGCCAGGATTTTTCTGAAACCGCCCCATCGTAGTTGAAACCCCATGAATTGGCTGAAATGGAGCAGATGATTACAATCCCGCCGAGAAAACCTGTGCGCCCAGAGATCGTGCAGCTTTTAAGTTGGCGTATTTGTTGAGTTTACAGCATCACGTTGCAGTCTGTCGAGACGCAGCAGGTTTTGGGCGAGAACAAGCAGTCCTGTTTCCGCGCTGGCACGGTCGATCCCACGACCGTGGAAGCGGTGGAGGCCGCGATGGCTTTTGGCGTCGGCAAACCCGAGTTCTACCGTCTGGCCTCGCAACGCATACCGCGACTGGACTGACGGGTCGTTCATCCGGGCACGCTGAGCATCCAGCAACTCCTGTCCTTCGAGACGTTTGATCGTTCGACTCGATGAACCAGGTCGAAGGCACTGCGCCGCCAGTGGACAGCCCTGACAGTGAACCGGCTCGCAGCGGTATCGAGACTCCCAAAGTGACTGGTCACTATGACGTTGTTTTCGTTCGCGGCCCATGTACGACAATTCGTGACCGGCAGGACACTGATAACAATTCCGCTCGGCGTCGAAACAGAATTTGTCGCGAGGAATTTGTCTGTTTGTCTTCGCCTGTTTTTTCTTTTCGGTGAACGAGTTTGCCTGCACCGGAGCGAGTAGTTCAATGCCGCGATCCTCACAGCCGCGAAGGTCGAGGATCGAACAATAGGCGGAGTCGGCCATCATTGTCTTCAATCGACCAGCGACAATCTTTTGTATCTTCTCCACCATCGGGATCAGTGTTCCGGAATCCGTGGCAGCGGCATCACAGCGGTAGCTCATGATGAAGCGG
>JAGQQS010000315.1 GCA_020426105.1 Planctomycetaceae bacterium | reverse complement strand
TTGATGGATGAGCATGAATTTGAATGGGACGACGCCTGGAAAGTCACGACACAGTGTATGGCATATACCAACCATACGCTGCTCCCCGAGGCGCTGGAACGCTGGTCTGTGTCTCTGTTCAGTCGCCTGTTGCCCCGACTGATGGACATTATTCGCGAGATTGATCGCCAGTTCAGGATATCGCTGGCAGAACTCTGGCCGAATGATGTTGGCATCCGAGACCGCATGTCGCTGATTGAGGGCGGCGATCACCCGCATGTCCGCATGGCCTACCTGGCCATCGTTGGCAGTTTTTCTGTGAATGGCGTCGCCGGACTTCATACAACACTGCTCAAGTCAGGATTGTTTCAGGATTTCTACCGCCTGTGGCCCGAAAAATTCAATAACAAGACCAACGGGGTGACTCAACGACGCTGGTTAAGTCACTGCAACCCCGGATTGCGTGATTTGATCTGTGAGACGATCGGAACAAAATGGCAGACCGATCTTTCAACAATTTCCCAATTGGCGCCGTTTGCTGACGATCCGCCGTTCAGGGATCGCTGGCATGCCGTCAAATTGGAGAATAAGCAGATTCTGACAAAGTACGTTACTGAGCGTACAGGTGTTCGCTTTGATCATCGCGCTTTGTTTGATGTTCAGGTGAAACGCATCCACGAATACAAACGGCAGTTATTAAACGTGCTGCATGCAATCCATTTGTACGATCGAATTCTGCGAGGAGACACCAGCGGTATGATTCCGCGATGTGTATTAATCGGTGGCAAGGCCGCCCCCGGGTATCATGTGGCAAAACTGATCGTCAAGTTGATCAACGATGTGGCCGAAGTGATTAACTCCGAGGCAAAAGCCCGCGATCTGCTGAAACTGGTCTTTCTTCCGAACTACCGCGTGTCTGCCATGGAAGTTATTTGTCCGGCCACGGAACTTTCTGAGCAGATTTCTACGGCCGGCAAAGAAGCATCCGGAACCGGCAATATGAAGTTTATGATGAACGGAGCCCTGACCATCGGCACTCTCGACGGGGCAAATATCGAGATTCGTGAGCAGGTTGGTAACGAAAACTTCTTCCTGTTCGGACTGACGGCAGATGAGGTGGCGCAGGTAAGGCAAAGTTATGACCCTAATTCGATCATCGCTCAGGACGAAGATATTCAGCGAGTCATGAATCTTCTGGAAGGCGGTCATTTTAATCGGTCTGAGCCTGGAATTTTCAATCTGCTGACGTCGGGACTGAGAAATGGTTACGATCCCTGGCTGACGATCGCCGATCTTCGCAGTTACATCAATGCTCAACAGAAAGTCAATGAAGCTTACAAGGATCAGGCTTCATGGAATCGGATGAGTATCCTGAATACTGCCTCAAGTGGCTGGTTCTCAAGCGATCGCACAATCCAGCAATATGCCGATGAAATCTGGCATGTGCAGGCAGTCCGCTGAATGCCGGAGAGTAGGATGTTTTTTGCGGTAATACCTTTCAGTTTTCGTGCCTCCTCCCGCCTTCAGAAGGCGGCCGCTGGCAAAATACGTGCACTCTGTAATTTGAGGTAGTGGACGAGGCGACGAGTCCCAATCACCCCCAACTGCAGGGGGTAGTGGACGAGGCGACGAGTCCCGATCACCCCACCAACTGCAGGGGTAGTGGATGAGGCGACGAGTCATCCCCTTTCTTAATTTCGACAGTGAAACGGGCTATCACCGCCCGAAGGCGGAACGAAGAATCCGGACCATTGCTTCGTTAAACGGTATTGTGTTTAAGCAGCCCTGGCTGCTGCACTGACAGCATCGACGGCATCGGATAACATCCGAAGTCAGCGTTCGTCCCCAAGCCATTGCTCCCCATCGAAGTGATCGAATGTCGGTCAACAGCACAAAACAAGAAGTCGTACAGAATCGAACAGGAGCTACGGGCCTTGTCAGCACTCAGTTCGTGCAGCTGTTTCATCCGCCGAGTCCATTGCGATTTGCCAGCGGGCAGGAACTGGGGCCGATTACCGTTGCTTTCGAAACGTACGGTACGCTGAATGCCGATGCCAGCAATGCCCTGTTTGTCTGCCACGCCCTGACTGGAGATGCGCATGCCGCTGGCCTGCATTCCAGTGATGATCGCAAACCTGGCTGGTGGGACGGATTTATCGGACCGGGGCTGGGGCTGGACACAAACAAGTATTATGTAATTTGCGCCAATGTGCTGGGGGGGTGTCAGGGAACGACCGGACCGGGATCGATCAATCCTGTGACCGGCAAACGCTATTGTCTGAACTTCCCCTTCCTGACCGTGCGTGATGTCGTCGCCGTGCATTCTGAGCTGGTCCGACATCTTGGAATCCGACAACTTCTGGGTGTGATCGGTGGCAGTCTTGGCGGCATGCAGGCCCTGGAATGGGCGGTGCGGTTTCCGGATCAGGTCCGCGCCGCCATCGTCCTGGCGTCGGCGCCAAAACTTTCCGCTCAGGGAATTGCGTTCAACGCTGTGGGCCGCCGCGCGATTTATGCGGACCCCGGATTCATGAACGGCGAATATTACGAATCCGAAGGCCCGCGCTACGGTCTGGCATTGGCTCGAATGGTAGCCCACATCACTTATCTGTCGGAAGATTCGATCGAGCTGAAGTTCGGCCGTCGGCTGCAGGACAGTGACCGCTTCGCGTTCAGTATGCAGAAGGAAACGGAATTTCAGATCGAAAGTTATCTGCAT
>JAGQQS010000314.1 GCA_020426105.1 Planctomycetaceae bacterium | reverse complement strand
AAGTGGTCCCATTCGGACTGATATCCGCCCAGCCCAGGGCTGTTGCCAGACTTCTTCCACACGATTGTGCCCGAAAGATCCTCAAACTGTCCTTTCGCCAGGTCGGCTACACCTCTGGCGCACTTGATGGTTTCACCCACCTTATATCCATCCGGATGATTCAGGATCTGTCGCGCCGTGCTGTGCAGCTGGATATCATCTCCCAACCGATTAGTTCCCCAGGTAAATCGGGTGATGAACTCGTCAAAGATTTCTCCAGCCCGATTGCCGATCCTCGAATTTCTTCCCGCCTGGATAGGTTCTGCCTTCGTCGGGGGACCTCCCATTAGCCAGGTACAGACGTCAATATTATGGCTGTGCTGTTCGACGATAAAGTCTCCGCTCTGCCAGACGAAGTAGTACCAGTTTCTTAACTGATACTCCAATTCGGACTGGCCCTTTGTACGTGGCCGCATCCAGACTCCGCCGCCACGCCAGTCCGCTTCCAGCGATTGAATTTTTCCAAGCTGTCCATCCTGCAGACGCTTAATGGCTTCCACATAGCCAACGTCGTGGCGCCGCTGAAAGCCTGCCTGAACTCCAAGGTTCTTTCGTTTTGCCTCCAGGCCACTGCTCAAAACCTGACGGATTCCCGGAGCATCAACCGCGACCGGCTTTTCCATGAAAACATGTTTACCAGCTGCCACCGCGTCACGAAAATGTTGCGGTCGAAATCCAGGTGGCGTTGCGAGAATAACGAGATCGATGTCGCTCTCTAACAGGTTCCTGCACGCATCAAAGCCTACGAACTTGCGGCTTTCAGGGATGTCAGTCTGGTCAGGATTCTTCGCCACGATACTCTTGTAGGCCATATCCAGACGATCCTGGAAAAGATCTGCCATCGCGGTAAATTTGACAGCTGGATCGGCAGTCATAGCCTGAGTAACCGCACCCGTACCGCGTCCGCCACAACCGACTAATCCCACGCGCAACGCCGCCGCCGTACCCGCAAACAGAGATGCCGAGAGTCTCGGAGAGACTGCGGACAGGACACTGCTGCTGGCTAGCCCTCCCAGGAATTTGCGGCGGCTAACGTCGTGACGAAGCATGATAGTTCCTTAGAAAACGCCGTGTTCAACTACTGCAGCGTGGCGGACCAGGTCCACTCTGGCGTGTTCAGTGACGTTCCTCGCCCCTGCAGCGTTCCGCCTTTGATTGTTGCCTCGAGATTGGCAAATCCGTCGTTGATCGAAATCGTGACTTTATTTGTCCCGGTCTTTTCCCAGGTACCATTCTTTCGCAGTCCCCGGTCCGCTGTGTAATGAAGCACTCCGTCATCAATGAACGTGATCAAACAGGCAGCACCCTGAGAATCCTCGACAAGCCAGGTTGTTCCTGCGAGGACTCCGTTGAATGCAGGACTGTTGGCAGGCTTGGTTTCTGCTTTTTTCATCGACGGGACAGGTTTCGTCGGAAGTGTTGCCGCCGCTGGACGTTTCAAAAAAAAGTCCGGCATGGACGCATCGAACTCGAGATAGGGCTTCTGTCCGGTGCTGGCTCGCACAACCTGACTGGCTTCAATAAAGATCCGCACGATATCCGCCTCATCCGCGCGTGAACCGAGCACCTTCACCAGGCTCTCAACATACGGTGAATTCTCGCCGTTCCCGTCAAGAGCGGCTGTTTTCGGGGATGTTGAGAACGAAACGATTGTTCCCTCGGGCGCGTCTCCAAGGTCAGCCAACCCCGACGTGCTGCGTCTGAAACCTCGGAATGGATTGTTCCGACACGCGTCCACAACAACAATCTTCAGGCTGCAATCGGAGAAACGCAGTGCATCCAGGAAATAGCTGACCGTCACGCAACGCTGCTTGACGTGTTGCGGTTCGTCAATGCTTGCTCCGACAGGCACCAGATAATTCTGGCCATCCATCTGCATCCCATGTCCAGCGAAGAAAATGAAGCAGGTATCACCTTTGCTGAGACCTCGCGTTACGTCATCGACGGCATCTTCGAGTTGTTGTTTGCCGACGTCTTTGAGCTTTGTTACCTCAAAACCCAGCGATGTCAGGGTGCCTTCCATGGCGTCTGCGTCGCTGGAAGGATTCCTGAGTGGGGTGTCCGCGTAGTTCGAATTGCCGACAATCAACGCAACCCGCTTAGGATTCTGCGCATGTGTCACAGAGGCAATTTCAGGCATGCACAGCAGAAGAACGGCCATCGACAGGACAGTCCGTGTGACACGGTTCATAGCTATTCCTTTGCCTGAAACAGAGGATCAAGGAGTTGCTCCAGCGGCATCATCAATCGTGGCTGAAACGATGCGCTGCAGTATGACCGAATTACCCTGGTTTGTCACCGCTTTAAAAGAGATAAAGTCCCTGTCGGCAGGGACTGGAGCGTCAGGATTTGCTCAATTTTTGCCGCGTTCACAGCGTCCGATCTCATTAGATACAGGTGCACGTAGTGGCTAACTTACCATTCCCGTCGACTTTTGCCACTCGAAACTCCAGGCAGCAATTGGAAATTGAACGGAACAATCTGGCAATGGTGATTGTTACAGTTACCCATGTATTCCATGTCTATCTTGCACTGCGTTCGATCACGCGCATCAGAACCTGAAGATCCTGCTGCAGCAAACGAAATGCAGACACGGCGAGTCCGAAGCCCAGAACACCACCGACCGCCAGTTGCACAAGAGCCGTGCGACGATCAAGGCCACTCAACGCAAGGATTGTAATTGAAAGCATCGGAACTGAAGCCGCCAGAATCAAATGAAACCAGGTAAATCGGGCAAGGTTTCGCAGGGCTGGCAGTTCGTCTTCAGAAATCGATTCCCATCTCACTAGTGTCGGATAAAGACATCTCAGTGCCATAATCGACACAGCAAAGAACGGGTACGCCGCAGCGATCAGTCCGCAAAGGGCGAGTGATACTACAAAATGGCCATAGATCGCGGCCGGGACATCACCGTGCATCGCATGCAGCAAAATCGGATACGCAGGCGCAGCGACAAGCCACAGAACCAACCCCACCATCGATGCCACGTTGCCCAGTTCCAGACAGCGCCGTCGCTGCCGTGCTATTTCGTCCTGTGACATGCGAGACTGGATATCGACACGCGTGGCACGAGTGACAGATCCCGCCAACCAGAAGGCAATCAAAATTCCTACGGGGAATGTGATCAGATTGATGGTGGACTGGATGCGCATGAAGACTGGTACGGCATTCGGAATCAGATTCTGAATTTCACCACGATTGTAAAGAAAATTGAAAATCGCTCCAACAATATTGGGTATCAGAGTCACAATGATAATGCTCACTAATGGCCAGTGAGAGACGACCCTTTTCCATGGAGTTGTTGTATCGCACAAGAGTCGGCGAGCATCTGGATTCAGGCAGAGATCAATCGAACGGGCCAGCGCAGCACCAGTGGAGAATCGATCGTCCGGATCGGGTTCCAGGCAACGGCAGATTACCTCATCCAGGCCGGCTGCTTCCGATTTGCACAGTGCCCGCAGATTTGCATCACTAAGTCCATGTCGTCGTCGTTCCGTGATGGACTCCAGCCATGTCACCCCCTTTTGTCCTCCAGCCTCAGCAAAGGGCCGCTGTCCGAGCAGCAATTCGCAAATCACGACACCCAGTGAGAACAAGTCACTGCGACCATCGAGTTCGTTTGCATTTCGAACATGTCGAGGATTGCAGGCTTCAAGCTGTTCAGGAGACATATAGGCCAGACTGCCACCGAGGCTGGCGTCGGCTGTTGCGCCTTCGACCGATGCTCCGAAGCTGATATTGAAGTCGGCGAACTTGGGGACTCCTTCCGCGGTAATTAAAACGTTAGCCGGTTTGATATCTCGATGCAGTACTCCCTCGCGATGAGCGTAATCCAGCGCTTCCGCGAGTTGAAGGCCGACCCAGCAAACGAGCTGAGGCCATGTCATCGCTGCAATCCTGCGGCGAATTTCGGACTCCGTGGGACGCGATTCGCCTCGATCGTCCAGGATCGAATCAATTGCCTTGAGGTACGTTCTTCCGCACCATTCGGAGGCGCGGGAATCTTTCAGGCGGCCGATGATGTCGCTGAGGGTTCCGCCGGCAGCATATTGCATGTACAGCAACCGCGCGGATTTCGCTGGGATCAACCGTTGATCATAGACGCGAATGATGTTGTCATGATCCAGCTTTGCCAGAGTCTGCGGCTCTGAACCATGATCAGCGGAAAGCTTCAACGCAACCATCCGTTGCATGGACTTCTGGCGTGCCAGGAAAACCGTTGCGAATGTGCCTTTCCCCAGCGTTAACAGAATATCGAAGTCGTCAATTGTATCTCCAGGGGCCAATTGCAGCGTCGTCGAAGGAGTTGCGCTCTGGACGAATGTTGATCTCAGCGCGGGATCCATCCGAAACATCCCATCGAGATCTCGCGCCAGCGACGGAAACCGCCTGAAATACTCAGTCGGGGAAACTCTGTCGCCCGCTGTTTTCCGAATGTGGTATTCCTCAAACACCAGCTCGACCGACAGCAGCGTATCCAGGTCCGGGATGTCAAAGGAATATTCTTCCACGAGTCGCCGGAGACCCCGCTGCCAGCGGTGTTCGAGGTCCAGCTTGATCAATTCGGAAGCCAGCTCATTGCGGTGCGGGGAATCATGCGCTGGCAGGAAGTCGATGATCGAGGGCGGAAGCGAAGAGGAACTCCATGCCTGTGAGAACGCTTCCAGCGTTTCCGTCAGGCGTACCCAGTCACTGTTGTTGAGTTCCGGTGTTAAGGCCACAGTTCAGAAATATTTCGAAAAGGGAGGAAGCTGCAGATCGGTTCAAACTTATCGATGCGTCCGGCGAATTGCAACACGCTCTGATACCCGATACGCTCCGAATACTGGCATCGCCTGCAACGGGTTGAGCCAGTCATACTGCAGGGGAAAGCTGCCTCTTCAAGATCTGATCGACGATGTGGAGTTTTGGATGTCAAATTCTGATCAGTCAACCCATTTTCCCGGCGCAGAAGAGCTGAGCGCGTTTATTGAATCACATCGCAGGCAACTTCTGGCCTACGTCGATCGGAACATCGGGCCTGCGTTGCGGTCTCGCCTGGAACCGGAAGACATAATTCAGGAAGTAACGGTCGCCGCCCTCGGTTCTCTGGAGCAATTTAACGTCGTGGGACGAGATCCGTTTCGTCTGCTTTGCACGCTCGCGGAACAAAGAATAATTGATGCTCATCGCCATTACGTCGCGGCGCAAAAACGCAGCGCGAATCGAGAAGTATCGATCGATGCGCCAGCGGGCAACAGTGATGGATTTGGTTTCATCGATCTGCTGGTCGCCAGTATTACGTCCGCCAGCCAGGCGTTCTCGAAAGATCAGAAAGAGTTTCGCCTGCAACAGGCGATCGCGGAACTTAGTGAAGAACAACGCGAGATTCTCCGGATGCGATTTGCGGAAGGATTGGCGACGAAAGAAATTGCTGACCGGGTTGGCAAATCTGATGGCGCAATTCGTGTCATGCTGACTCGAACGGTCGCGCTTCTGCAGGATATTCTGAAGATCGCAGGGTGAAAGAATGGTCGGTTCAATGACCAGCACAGCGAAAACACCCCACGACGAGAATCCGTCGCAGGGTGTTATGACAGTCTGCTGCTTGTGAAATCAACGTTCAGGGAACGTCAGTCACATCGCTGTTGAAAACAATGCTGCCATTCCCGACGCTGTTGGTTGTGTTGTCTCCAGTTGATTGTCTTCAAGCATCAGACTGTCCAGCGGCGACTCTGGCTGAGCAGTGGACGGAAGTGTTCTGTCCACAGGCAGTTTTGCTGCCGAGGTATCCAGTCCGGAGGGAGTCGGCTGAGTTATGGTTGCAGAAACCTCCACAGGCGCCACGGGAATCGGGAGTAAATCGCATCGGCGAATAATTCGCAGGTTGTTTAATTCATTGCCTTCCATAAATTCGTCGAAGCTGTCGATGGCAACAATAATCGTGTCGAACGGGGCAGATTGACGTCCCGGCATTCCAATTGCCATCGCAGCGGATGGCAACTGGAGCTGAAACTGTGAAACGGCTCCCGCAGCCACTTGAGACACCAGACCTCTCACTGTTGGGCACTGGCGATGAATCTGTCCCAGGACGCCCACGATGCTGATCTGGAAATTGCTCACCGGCACGAGGCTGTTATTTCGCAGGGCGACCTGAATCACGGGCCCCAGTGTCGGGGAACCGTCGAGGACAAGATGTACATCAAGGAGTTCCAGATCACCGAGTTGGTTTGCTGACGGCGGAGCCGCCAGGACCAGCCCGGGAGCAAGTTCAGCTCCGACTGCGCCGTTCTGTTGTCGCATTCGATTGCGGATCATCAGGTCAATTACGTGTTCGCAACGGAAATCCTGTTGGATTGATAGCAGATGGTTGGGCACATTGGACAGCACCTGTTGAGCTACCACAGAATCTGCCGACATCGTCGCCGCGATTGTGGTGGTGAGAACCAGTTGCAGGATGGCCGCGTGTGAGTGAAGCACACGCCAAAAAATGAGCGGAATCATGATTATTCTCCTGTAAATCTGTTTTGAAAAAAGTCTGTTGTCGTACGAACGTGTAACATTCGTGGCAAGAAAAAAGCCCGACACATGCAAAGTACGCAGTGTCGGGCCTGAGTGAACGTGAGCGAGTTCACAGAATGCGGCATTAAGCGCTCAGCCTGATTAATAGCAGCCCCAGTAGCTTGAGTAAGCTGACTGGCAGACGTATGGACTGTAATAAACAGGGCGTGCAACGCAGTAGCTCGTGTAGCTGTAGTACGGCTGGTAGCAACTGTTGTAGCAAGGGCTATAGCATGATCGGTATCCGCCGTAGCAGGAGTTGTATCCGCCGTAGCAAGAGCGGTAGCCGCCTCCCCATCCGTAGTGGCTGTAACCGCAGCGACGGAAGCAGGCCTCAATCGCATCGACCTTTTTGTCCTGCCCGGCATCCGCTGCCAGTTGGTCCACATCAATATCCGGACTGGTGTCAACGATGTTGGCATCTGCAACTGTAATCGTTGAGGCATCGATCGCCAGATCTGCGTCCGCAGCGTTGTCATCCGCAAATGCACTTCCCGCCATCATCATCACTGGAACAAACGCAAACATAAGCTTCTTGAACATGATCATTCTCCATTTCCGATTGAAGTTGAGTTGAAGAGATTCGCGAGTCAACCGGCCACTCGCGTTTCTCTGGTCCATTTGGATGTTCTTCGAAGCGACACACATTCTGATCTGTTACAGACTCTTTTCGAAAAATCTTCCAGAGAGCACTGTGCCATCGAAATGCTGCCCCTGTAACAGAGAAGACCAAAATCCGCTTCGACATGGAGTCGGCTGTTGAATTAGTCGCCCGCGGGCTCGCCCCGTGGGTTCACAGCGCCTTTGAGCT
>JAGQQS010000313.1 GCA_020426105.1 Planctomycetaceae bacterium | reverse complement strand
ACTGTCCGTCTCGTCGTCCATGCCTTCGACGCGTCGGTGGAGCCTCGACCGACGCGCTGAGACCTTGGACGCCGTGGCCGGTGGAAATTGTCCAACTGATAGCGGTGTTTTCGTCGCTCCTGCCGGAATCCCGGTGACAAGCTGACAGTCACCGGATAAACTTCAACTGGCGCTGAGTGAACCTGATAGATTCGGCGTGCATGACTGGAAGCCCACGACGCAGAATAGTTCAACGCACCGCCTATTCATTATGCCGCAAAGTTCGGAGTGCCTGCCTTGCAATTGAATCCGTACGAGCGTCCTGAAACCAACGCCCAAGGCGCCGATCCGATTGATTCTCCGTCGCGTGAGTCTCTCGCTGCGACAATCCGAGCATTTCTGGCCAGTGACATCACTGCGTTTGAGTTCGATGCGCAACTCGATGATTTTCGTTCTTCCAAAGACGCTGTCATCCAACATGTGGTGGAAGCCGTTTGGTTTCACTACGACGACTGTGATGACCATCGCGTTTGCATGAGCAAAGCAGAATGGGACTACTTTCAACGGTTGCTTCTCGTGCTGTCGGCTGATTGCCAAATTGACAAAGAAACCGAACGCATATGGTCTCTTAAGCAGTTGGTTGCTGCAGCATCGCTTTGCGTTTTTGCGATCCTTGCCTTCCAAATTGGGTGGGGCACGCAACTATTGATTCTCGCTATTCCATTCGGATTTGTTTCAATAGCGTTGTCGTTTTGGCATGCACCAGCGAAACGTTGCAACGATCCATTCCAACCGATCATTTTTCCGTTCGCGACTTTCACCGACCTTGCGATCGCATATCAATCATCAAGGTTTCGAAAAACACAGTATCCGAAGCACATTGCCGATCGTACCTTACGATCACCGTTTATGACTGCGTTTTGGCAGATTTATGCGTATGTGATTTGGCTGATACTTTCGCCTGTTCCTCTTTTGTTCCAGATGCTTCCAGAGACGCGAAGCCAGACTTGTGTCAAAGCTGCATAACAAATGAACGTTGATTTCTCGTGTGCGTACGAACGGCGTCGAGTAGCTGTCGGAGTCGAGCGAAGTGAGCTTGTGGCGATCAGTTTCCGCCGAGCCGAAGCCTACGGCAAGTGTTCAAGAAGCGCGGTGGAGTTCCTCCTCCGATGCTGCAGCCAGCCGTTGACGTTCAGATCCCGCCAAACTGCGTCGGTGACGCATCGACCGACGCGCTGAAAACGCGGTCGGAACTACCGTTTGTTGGTCGAAATCACGCGACTGGTCACTGTGTTTTCAATGCCGTCGCCAGAACCTCACGAAACCGGAAAAGTTCAACGACACACAAGCAATTCTCCGCGCCCGCAGAGCATGCCCTCGGAGATCAGCCCTCCCACGAAACTCAGCGGACAAAGTTTGACAGATTCCAACCAGCGGTTTATGCTTGAACGGTTCGTGTCGCATATTCAGGTGATTGTGCGATATGTGGTCATACAATTCCTACGTTGGCGGTCACCAGATACCGTGAGCACCGAACCCAGTCCATACGCTCCGCCCACAAATCTGTGCGGTGACGCCCTCGCAAACGGTCGGAGCTTAGCGCGTCCTGCTGCCTGTGGCGCATTGATTGTCATCGCCGCCGGCCCAGCATTTGGGATTCTGCACTACATTTATCTGTGGTTCTCGACAGGTGACGCCATTCATTTAAAGGAGGCATTGGCGCTGTTTGTGACGGCCACTGGAATGGGTACCGGCGCGGGCGCTGCCTATGGATATCTGTCAACTCAGTCTTTGCTGTCATGGCGCCGGAGGTTTGCGATCTATCTTGTCACCATGGAAGCTTATCTGGGGCTCGGCACCGCAATTATCCTGTTGATGTATTTTCTGACGCCGTCTCTCGTCGTCGACCTTCCAGCGGCAGATCCGTTGTTTCACGTTTACCTCCACACTTATGGGTTTATCCTTGTTTGTCTCGGCACGGGTATTGCATACTTGCTCATGTGCTTTCGCCGGTCCAAGTCACCGTCAACATTTTGGGATTGGTACGCAAAGTCGCATCGCGATTACATTCGCTCTTTGGCAACGATCGCTCGCATTGGTAAAATGTCTTTGTGACGCAGAGTCACCAGCATCGTTTATGGGGGTGATTTACGAACCGACCGTTGGATTACCAGATTCCCTGGATGCTACGTTTTCACCAGCTGATCTTCGTCGCGTCTCTGTTGGCGCTGAGTTGGCTCGCGATGATGGCGGTCCGTGAATTTGGGCATGTAGTCGGCGCGTTCGCTACCGGTGGCAGCGTTCAAAGTGTCGTGCTTCACCCGCTCGCAATCTCGCGTACAGACGTTTCGCCGAATCCCAACCCGTCACTGGTTGTTTGGCTTGGACCGGCACCAGGCTGCCTGATTCCTGTAGTAACGTGGCTTTTGGCTCCTCGCCAATGGTGCCTGCATCGCGTTCGGTTCATTTGATCGCGTTGGTGATTGTGGCGTCATGCTGCAACACGGTTCACCGCTCTGGTTACTTCTCGTATTCGGGGCGTTCACGATTTCATTTGGATTTTATGCATGGCATTGCCTTGGTTCCGTCAAACACTTCCTCTCCGACCCCACGCGAGTCAATCCCGCAATGGCGTACTCGCTGGCAATTGCCGTCGTGCTGGTGCTCGTTCTCGAATTCATGTTTTCTCCGATGTAGAAGCGTTGCCAATGAACACCAACCGAATCGCCGCATGCATGCTTTCGTTCCTCCTGTTGGCGTTGCTCGGCTGGTCTGTCTTCGCTGGCGTTGGTGACATTCGCACATGGATTATGCTTGGCGTCGGTACAGCGCTCGGCGCACTCTACGCAGTATTCGGTCGACTTCCCGACTGGATCATTGAATACAGCGGCGGATCCATCACTGACGACGATGATCCATCCAACATTTCACCTCGCGTCTATCTCCCGATTATTCTTGGCATCATCGTCGTGGCCGTCACCGTGTTCGTGGTGGTGATGCGCTGAAATTGCCCACAACCAACGACACCCGTCCCTGCACCACGCCGGGCTTCCTGCCCGTCGCTGTCATGTTTTCTGGTGTGGCCACACCAAATCTGACGCTTCAATCTGGCGAATGACAAATGTGCCCACTTACAATCCTCAATACCACCGCACCGCCAACTCGGCTCCGCGGCTCAATGCAACTCGTTTTATTCGAATGGCTTCCTGCCATTCAGATTCAACGCTTTTGGTGATGTCGGAATGTTTTGAGAGCAAGAGGGTTGATTCATTGTCAATCTTTTGTCCCAGCTGTGGATCTGTCATGCACGCCACAATGTCCAGCGGTGTCACTATCGACTCGTGCAGTAAGTGTGGCGGCAGCTGGCTTGACGAAAATGAACTATCCGTCGCGCTCGGAGAATTGAAGTACCCTGGCGAGAAACTATGCCAATCCCCGCATGTACAGTGCCAGATCAGTTGTCCTCGTTGTAGTGTGACTGCCGACAGAGTTTTTTTTGCGTATGACTCCGGAGTCTTAATAAACAAATGCTCGAAATGTGGTGGTATGTTTCTGCAACGAGGTGAATTGAATCAGATCGCCGAGTTCCTGGAACGAGTGTCGGCGCCAAAGTTTACTTCGAATGCTAAAAACTATAGCCGCAACGCACTCCATCACTTCGATTGTCTCATCGGCCTGATATGCTCCAAAGGCGTTTTTCTTTCTGTATTTGCGTTTCTCGTTGTGCTTGCGGTTGTATTCAACGGGTGTGCTGTCAGGACATCAGCATTCATGACAGTAAGGATCGTGTTCCCATTCTTCTGTCTTTCCTTCTGCAAGCGGCTCGGGGAAATGACTGGTGTTTCATTTGGATTGCTTCGTCCGGTGATAACGCATCCATCTTCACCGGCAGCAGTTGCACTTGCAGCGTGGTTCTACATGGGTGCCGTATTTATAGCAGTGTTCCACGCAGTCGATTGAACAGTGTGTGCGTTCGCGCACATAACCATTAGCCTTTGACTTGGCGTGTGCTGACGAGTTTTGCGGAGTATCGGTCTGGGTCGGGCCGAATGGTTTTGTGGCGATGGGAACCCGCCACGCCGAAGCACAAGGTATTTGTTCAAGAATCTCCAGAAGTCACCCCGCTGATGCTGCAGCCAGTCGCCGTCGTGCAGATCCCAGGCTGGGCACTTCGGTGGGGACTCGACCGACGCACTGAAAATCCGGTAGTCAATGCGATTGGGCGAGTCGATGTCGGTGACTAGTCACTGTGACTTCATCGCACTTTCCTGAATCTTAGTGACAGGCGATTGGATATCTGCGACTCCTCGCTCGCCGGTAATCCTCGGAAGGACGCATGGCCGCAGCGGTTTGTGCGATAGATGTGCTGCCCGGTTTGACGCCGG
>JAGQQS010000312.1 GCA_020426105.1 Planctomycetaceae bacterium | reverse complement strand
ATCAGGAAATCCTGACAGATCCGTCGTATACCGGCCAGATCGTAACGATGACCTATCCACTCATCGGAAATTATGGAATTAACACCGAGGACGTCGAAAGCAAGGGATTATTCCTGAAGGGTTTTATTGTTAAGGAACTCTGCGAATTCCCAAGTAACTATCGGTCCACCGAATCGCTGGATTCGTACCTGAAACGGAATCACATTGTCGGGCTGCAGGGCATCGATACTCGATCGCTGGTGCGTCAGATCAGGACTCAGGGAGCGATGAAGGGTCTGCTCTCAACGGTTGATCTGGACGACGCTTCACTTCTGCAGAAAGTTCAGCAGGCACCCGGTCTGGTCGGTCGGGACCTGGTTCAGGAAGTCATGCCCAAAGAGAACTGCAGCTGGGACATTTCGCTGAGTGAACTGGGGCGGCCGGCAGATTTCGTTTCTGGCGCAGAGCGTGCAAACGGACCACATGTCGTGGCGATCGATTATGGAATGAAGTGGAATATTCCACGCTACCTTCGTGACGTTGGTTGTCGCGTTACTATTGTACCCGGCACAGCGACGGCGAAAGAAATTCTCGCACTAAATCCGGATGGCGTGTTCCTGTCCAACGGGCCTGGGGATCCTGAGCCTTTGACGTACGCGATTGAAACGATTCGCGGGTTACTCGGTAAGAAACCGATCTTTGGGATTTGTCTCGGCCTGCAATTGCTTGGACTGGCCTTTGGTGGCAAGACTTACAAACTGCGTTTCGGACACCGCGGTGCCAATCAACCCGTGCTGAACCGGCGAACCGGAAAGGTAGAAATCACATCACAGAATCACGGCTTCGCCGTCGATTCCGCGAGTCTGCCGGACGATGTCGAAGTGACACACATCAATCTGAACGATCAGACGGCAGAAGGCATTCGACACACGAAGTTTCCGGCGTTCGGAGTTCAATACCATCCCGAAGCTGCCGCGGGGCCGCATGACAGTCATTATCTGTTCAGCGAATTTCTGCAAATGATGATGGTGTGAAAATGCCATGACAAATCTCCGATGACCACCCACTCTCAGGACATACGGCGTGGTATCATTCAAACGGGATTCATCGGCCGTTCTACTTTCGACATTCGTAATTCTTTTCCTTCACTTTCCACCACCTGAAAAGGTTCCTCCACCATGTCCCTCGAACGAACGCTGATTCTTGTTAAACCGGATGGCGTACAACGACGTCTCATTGGACGCATCGTCTCGCGGATCGAAGACAAAGGCCTGAGTATCATCGGGATGAAGATGCTGCAGGTCACTCCGGAGCTCAGCAAGAAGCATTACGCCGAACATGTGACAAAAGGTTTTTATAAAGATCTGGAAGCCTTCATCACCTCCGGCCCGGTCGTCGCGATGGTTGTGGAAGGTCCGGAAGCGATCACTGTCATGCGCACGCTGATGGGAAAAACAAACTCACGCGAATCCGCCCCCGGTACAATTCGCGGCGACCTCGGGGCGAGCCGTCAGATGAATCTGATTCACGGCAGCGACGGTCCGGAAGCCGCCGCACGCGAAATCGCGACCTACTTTGCTGCCAGTGAAATCGTTGCCGCACCCAACGCGCTGGCGGCTCATCTGTGGGCAACAGACGAAGAATAGGAACGACAGCGGCGAGCGGCTGCGTCCGCTTGCCGCTACCGTGCGATTCGCCGTGTACCCTGTCCTCCGTGTCAAAGCCGCAAACGATTCGCCGAATAATGATTGTGGAATCATTCGGCAAAATATTGAAGGATGCTACTGTTCGTGAATCTGGGCGGCTGGGTTATGGTGTCCGGCCAGGCAAAGCCGTTAAGGATTTCCAAACGACATCGACAGCGAATAACCCCGCTCATCCGGCTTGTCGGCCACCTTCTCCCCCTTGAGATCGTGCAGCTTT
>JAGQQS010000311.1 GCA_020426105.1 Planctomycetaceae bacterium | reverse complement strand
GTCGCATAGTGCATCGGGATCATCTTTTCCCAGTAACTCGGCCAGCCATCCATATCCTGCGGATGTGATGCCGCGAGGTGCTGGATTTTCCCGAGTTCCCCCTGCTGGTACATCTCCTTAATAAACAAATATTCGCGACTGTAGACGACGGTCTCGGCCATCATGTACTTGCGACCGGTCTGCTGCACTTTTTCAACAATCTGACGGCACTCATCGATCGTGGTTGCCATGGGCACGGTACACATCACATGCTTACCGGCTTCCAGTGCCTTAAGCGACATCCAGGCGTGGTCAGCAATCGGACTGTTGATGTGGACAAAATCGATGGTCTTGTCGGCCAGTACATCGTCATAGCTGGTGTAGCGTTTTTCGATCCCGAAAAGGTCACCACATTTTTTTAACTCCGCGGGGTCGCGACGGCAGATTGCCGAGACATTCGCATTGGGGTGCGCCTGGTAAATGCCGATGAACTCGGCGCCAAATCCCAGTCCGATCATGGCCACGTTAAACTGCTTTGTCATGGTCCGCCCTTCGAATTAAATCCCACATCGTGTCAACGCTTGCGTCAAAACTAATTTCCCGCGTAACTGTCTCGCCAATTTGATGGAAGTTCAACCATGGCAGCATGATTGCGGCGGAATTTATGCAGACGAACTTCTCGTTTCAGAGACTGGCCGAATGAAGTCCGAGAGACTCCGAACGTTGCGCCAATGAGCTTTAAACTCGATGCTAGAATCGGCAGCAGACTGTCGTCGGAGTGACGGGGCAGCGGGCTCGTTTATAAGGTACAGTTCCATGCAGCTTAAGCAGCCAGAAGTGACAGAGAATCTTTTGATTCACGCCCGGCGGCAGGCAATGTCGCGAAGCTCTTTCATTATCGGCCTCGTGCTCTGGACATTGGTGCTTGGTGCATTGTATCTGGTCACTGTTCGTAAACTCTCCCGTGATGCGCCCGTCGCGGGAGCTTCTGCGCAACAGGTTGACGAACCATCAAGTGAACTGTCCGAAACGGAACCGATTGAAGCGACTCAGAAAACGGTGACCATCAGTTTCCCGAGTCAGGAGTTGCCGGAATTTGAATTCCCGGAATGCATGGGTGGAACAGTCAGCCGGGACAGCCTGAAAGGCCATCGCTGGCTCGCCAATTTCATTTTTACGCGATGTGCCGGACCGTGTCCTTTGATGACTCGAGATATCTCTGAGTTGCAGCGTCAGGCAGCAAAATCGAATGCCGACTTTCGGTTCGTTACATTCAGCGTCGATCCTGCGTACGACACGGTGGAGGTGCTTAGGAAATATGCGGAGACCTTTCAGGCAGATCATGCGCGGTGGAAGTTTGTGACTGGCAACGAAGAAGCGATCCACGATCTGATCCGCCGCGGCTTTACTCAATATGTCCAGCCAAACCTCGGAGATCTTCGCAAGCCCGGGTTCGAAGTTGCCCATTCCAACCGTGCTGTGCTCGTCAACGAAAATGGGATCCCAGTCGGTTCCTTCGTGATGACGATTCCGGGGGATGTCGCGAAACTGCGTCGCATCATTGAAGGCAAAGACGATTTTCCGGAGCCTGGACCCGGAATTTCTTTTTCCGCCGCGACCGGTGAGAATCCCAGCGTCCCTTTGACCCTTGTTCCGGCCGAGGACGCCCATGGGGATTCAGATGAGACGGAGGAAACCAAAACGCCTTCGACTGACAAAATGCCGGACAGCGAGACCGCAGATCCAACAACTTCGGAAACGCCGCAGGCCCGGAATCGCAAAATTGATGAACGACTGCCCGCTTGGGCCGCACGCATGCCCTCAATCAATGCCGGATTGAATTCCGCATCGATCTTGCTCCTGCTGTCCGGGCTTGCCGCCATTAAAGCCGGGCGTAAAATCCGGCATCGTAACCTCATGATCGCCGCATTTCTTGTTTCTGTTGCCTTTCTGATCTGTTATCTGACCTATCATGAGGTGTTGTACCGATTTACTGAGTATCGCGGGCGTGGGTTTGAGGGTGGTGTTGTGGCGACTCGCGTCTATTTCAGTATTTTGATTCCGCATGTGATTCTGGCGGCTGTAGTGCCGGTTCTCGCCTTGCGGGTTTTCTATCTTGCCTTCCGGGAACGCTGGTCAGAACATCGCCGACTTGCAAAAATGACGCTTCCGATCTGGCTGTTTGTGTCGATCACAGGTGTGATCATTTACGGAATGCTGTACCATTGGCCGTGGACGACCGAAACGGTCGCAATGAGTGTGGCACAATAATTGGGGATCTGTCTGATGAAATCGCTGATTCGCCTGACGCTCGCGGTCGGAATTTTTGCTGCTACCGCTGGCGTGCTGCCTCACACCTGGCAATCGCAGGCCACGGCCTGCCCCAGTTGCAAGAACGCCAATGAAACAGACTCCCGAAAACCCACGGCGTACATGTACAGCATCCTGTTTATGCTGGGCATGCCAGCCACGATCTTTAGCTGTTTCGGCATGGCGTTTTATCGGATGTCACGTCGTGAAATGCTGGCTCAGCAGGATCTGCCGACTGGGGACCAAACTGTGGACAACAGTTGAACGCTCGGGCCTTTTTACAGGATGACGCTGGCCTTCAACACTGTTCAGGACTGCTGGCTCCGTGCAACTGTTTCGTTACATCAGGAAAGCATTTGTTAATCACTGGAATCTGCTGGGAGTCGTCGGAGGCATTGGCTTCTCCGTCCTGTCCGGCAGACCGGAAATCGGTCTGCCGCTGGTGGCGGCCGCTGAAGTCGCCTGGCTCGGTTTTGTCGGCACCCATCCGCGGTTTCAGCAGTATGTGGACGTCACCGAAAACGAAGCCGTCCGATCACAGGACGCTGCCGCCTCGGACGAACGCATGCGAAAAATGTTCGCCGCGCTGCCTCGTGGACTGCAGAATCGTTTCACTGAACTGCTGAAACAATGCCATGAACTCCGAGCCATCGGGCAGGGATTCCATGCGGCCAGCAGCACAGCCGAGGATGGCACCGTCGCCGAACTGCGCAGCAACGGTCTGGATAAGCTCCTGTGGCTTTATCTAAAACTGTTATACACCGAATATTCGCTGAATCGTTTCTTTGAAACCACAAGCCTGGAGCAGATCCAGCACGGCCTGAAACAGGTTCAGGAACGCCTGAAGCAGGAACAACAAAAACCGGAAGGATCACAGCGTGATCGAATCATCGCGACGCTTCAGGACAACGTGGTGACATGTGAGCAGCGTGTGGCAAACTTCGGACAGGCACGGGACAGCTATGAACTTGTGCGTGCCGAACAGCAGCGTCTGGAAACTCGCATCCGCTCTCTCGCGGAAATGAGCATCAGCCAGGGTGACCCAGGGACGATTTCATCGCAGGTCGATTCTGTGGCTGGCAGTGTGGCGGAGACGGAAAAGACGCTGGAAGATCTGAAATTTGTGACCGGACTTTCTTCATTTGATGAAACCGTGCCCGAGATCCTGCCGCGGCAGAAAGTGACACAGTGACCGTATGAGCAGCACCTTTCCCTCATCTCTGCTGTCGCCTCAGCTCTCGCAGCTTGTGGTGATTGATGTGCAGGAGAAACTTCTGCCAGCGATCTGTGAGCCACACAAACTCACAACAGCCATTCGCTTTCTGATGGATGCGGCAGCGATCCTGCAGATCTCCGCGATTATCACAGAGCAATACCCTAAAGGGCTTGGGAGTACCATCGAGCCACTCCGGCGGCACGCGGCCACCATCAGGACGCTTGAAAAACTGCAGTTCAGCGCTGCCGAGACGCTGATCGAAGGCGCCTGGACTGCTCAGACATCAGGAACGGCTGTGCCTGATTCAGGGCCGAGTCAAATCGTTCTCGTCGGTATCGAAACACACGTGTGTGTGCAGCAAACGGCGCTGGAACTGTGCCGTCAGGGATTTCAGGTCTTCGTTGCAGCCGATTGTGTCGGCAGCAGATTCCCGGACGATCATCATTGGGGACTGCATCGCATGGCACACGCCGGCGTGATTGTCACGACCGCAGAGGCCATCGCCTTCGAATGGTGTGGCCGCGCTGGTACGGATCGCTTCAAGGCACTCAGTGGCCTGATTCGCAACAGAGATATGCAGCGACAAATTTAGAGCGTCGTCAAGGTTTGGTCCGGGGCAACGCCGTTAAGAATTCAAGGATGATTTGGCTCTCTCAATTGTGCTGTGAACTTTGAACGCGGGGGCAGAAAATCGCGATGTAAAACAGAGGACCGCAACTTATGCACAAAAGGAAATTACTTGTTTCGCTGGTCTTACTGTCGGTCGTGGAACTGCTGACTGTGTACTTCTGGTCATTCCTCTTCATTCTGGAAGGGGCACCAGGTGGCCACAACGCACATCATTTAAACGTCGCTGCGATAGTTTGGATCGTTGTGTTCCTTCTTGCTCCGTTTGGCTGGGTCATCTGGTTCGTGTCGTCATCTGATTGATTGCGATTGCGAGCCCCTTGTCTTACACGTGCGACAAAAGTGCGTTGTTCAGAATTTGGTTTTGGTAACGCACAAGGAGTCCGAAACAAAAACAGCCTTCCCGTCTTTCCTTCTCCCCTTTGAGGAGATCGTGCAGCTTTCAAAGT
>JAGQQS010000310.1 GCA_020426105.1 Planctomycetaceae bacterium | reverse complement strand
CGTCGCTCCGCCGACGGGATTTTGCCGCGTTGGAAATTTCGCCAGAGCAAAACTCAAAGTTGAAAATGGACAAGTCCCAAGCGGTTATTCCAAACGCACAAGTGAGACGAATTCGTCTGACGTACAAAAAACCTGGGCTCCAATCGCCAATTATTGCCTCATTTCGTCGAATTGCCCACAATGGATTTACGTTAGGTACTCTGTTTCGCCTTGTGAGATCCTGTGCATGTCGATAATCCTGGCAGAACCTCCACAGGCCATGACATCAACGAATTCTTCGCCTGATGAGTTGGCGCTGCACATGCCCCCCATCGAGGAACGAATGGGCCCTGGGAGATTTCCAGGGGTTTGGAATCCTTTTCGGTCACTGTTCTGGCTCTTCCATCTGACATTTGGTACTGCCTGCCTGATTATGGTCCTGGCAATCCTGGCGGCGATTCCGGGTTTGAACATTTTGACACTGGGTTATCTGATCGATCCGCAGAAACGGGTTGCAGAAAGTGGACGCCTGCGCGATGGGTTTCCCCTGATGGTCCTCGCGCCGCGTCTGGGTTGCATTGTGTTTTTTTCACTGTTGCTGCTGACGCCGATCCGCTTTCAGGCCGTTCGCGTCAGTGACGCGGCTGTTATTCTGGGTGCGCATCATCCGCGTGTTGTTCAGATGCAGACGACCCTGCAGGTTATGCAGTGGATCATTGCGATTCATCTGTTGCTTGCAATTTTTCGCGGAGGTACGGTTGGCTGCTTCCTAAGACCTTTCAAAAACATCATCTGGTTCCTGCGAAAGAGTCTGACACGCCGCGGCCGCAGCGAGATTTCCGCCGGTACCGAACAGGTGCTGCAACTGGTCAAGCCGCTGCAACACTTCTGGATTGGACTGAAGTCTTTCATCGGTGCTGTGCTCTGGCTGCTGATTCCCACGAGTCTGTTGGTGGTCTATTCAGCACCCGGCCGTACCGAACCGATCTTCGGCCTGCTGTCGTTTCTGGGGGGAATTCTAATGATTCCTGTCATGGCGTGGCTGCCACAGCTCCAGGTGCATCAGGCGGTCACCGGGCGATTCACTTCGATCTTTTCAATCCGCGCAGCACGACAGGTTGTTCGCAACGCCCCATGGTCCTGGGTGATTGCATCCGTGTTGCTATACGCCATGACGCTTCCTCTCTATCTGGCGAAAATCAAGCTGCTGCCCGCGGATGCGCTATTGGTGCTTACTCCGTTCTTTATTGTTCTGATTTACCCGGCCCGGATTATGGTCGCCTGGGCGTATCATCGCGGTATGAACACGTCGAAGGCAGCGAAGTGGCCGTATCGCTGGGCGAGCGCCCTGATGATGTTGCCACTCCTGGCTGGTTACGCCACGTTCCTCTTCGCGACTCCTCTCATCAGCGAACTTGGCAAAGCCGCGCCGCTTGAGAACCAGGCGTTTCTGGGGCCTGTACCTTATGCTCAGTGGGCGCGCAAGTAATTGATGGCGCCAATGTTGCCACAAGGTTTTGCTCGGCAAAGATAAGCGTTGAACTGCCACGCCTGCATTCCCGCAAGCGTCCCGCACACCATCTTCGTTGCGTACCGAGGAATCGACGATTTTCGGGTGGAGATGCTCCACCATATGGGCTCGTCTCGACGGAGCGAGACGGCTACGTGCTGCCCTCCGTCGCGCCCCTGTGTGTCGGATTTAGCACCAAAAGACTTGAGCCGTACTCGATATAATAACGCATTTTGTCGAAATGACAATCGCTTGAAGGATCCGCTGCCGTGCATTTGCAAACATTGCCATGCATAGTTTACCACAAGGCCTTAACCGGCAGATTATGCGCAAGCAATAGTTTGTCGTAAAGTGTTTTATAATATGCACTTATGTTGATTATCATGCTTCCTGAAAAAAGTGAATCAGTTTTGGCACACGACTCGCTATGTACTAATCAACATGACAACAACAGTTTCTGCTCGATGTCGACAGAACTGGATTCACGAGAAAAGAAAGTTTACAGGAGGTACTTAATCATGCTTGTACTTACACGAAAAGCGGCAGAAACCATCCGGATTGGCGATGACATTGTGGTCAAAGTGATAAAGACTGGTTCTGGCACTGTGAAGATCGGTATTGAAGCTCCTGCTCACATCCGTGTGATGCGCGGCGAATTGATGGAAGAAGTGCAGCCGATTCCAAGCATCAGCTCGGTGTTCGGACCAACGGTTCGAGTTCCCTCGGATCAGTTTCCACATGTGGCGTGAGTTCAGTATCCCAATGCAGCGATCCAGTGACAGCGGGGCTCGAAGACATTCCCCGATAGTTTGATTTGAATTTTAACTCAACAAGTTTTTAAACCTCGAATGGATTCCAAGGAGAATTAAGCCATGAGAACTTTAAAGCTTTTCACACTGACCCTGGCGATGGTAACGTCAGCTGGCAGTGTCGCATTCGCGCAATACACCTCGAACGGCAACTGTGCCAACGGCAGATGCATCACCTCGCAGCCTCGAAACGGTTCCGCGTGGTCACGCCCCGCAAACTACGAGTCTGCTTACGGCACCTCAAATGATCGCTACAACTCACTGTCACCAGTTGTTCGGCCAGCACACGGTTCCTCCAGTGCGAACGACTTTCCGGAACTTCCTGCAGACTGGACATCTCTCGGAGGTCGATCCAGCTCAACCACAGTACCGGTTGACTCGTTCACACGTCCTGCCAGCAGCAGTCGTTCCGGCGATTGGTTCGAAGGGCGAAACCAGAACTCGGGGTACGGCGAACAGATTCGTTACCGCGTTCCTCTGAACAACGTTTCCCCATCAACCAGCGACCGTGTGGGAATGGATGACCGGGACCGATCCATCCAGCGGCCTGCGGATCCGTTCCGGGACAATTCAGACTTTGGTAACGTGAGCTACGCACCCGTTGATCGTTTTGCTCCCACGGATCGATATTCACCCGCGGATCGTTTCGCTCCGGCGAGCGGGCGTGATCCATTCGTGCCCGCCACGCAGCCCCAGGGCCAGTTGGATGAAGAGAGCACAACCATCAACGATCTGCTGACGTTTCGCTATCAGAATCCGGTTACCGTTCGTGCAATTCGCGCAATGAGCAATAAGCAGGCGGTTCAGCTCTTTGCCGAGGTGTCGCAGAAAATCGATGAGCGAGCTCTGGAACCGACCAGCTATGACCTGCGAGTACGCCGGGCTCTGAGAAACCTGACAATCGCACTCGACAATCCGGCGTTTGTGAACGGCCTCGGAATTTCCGTCGACTCATTCAGTACGGATGGTTTTCGCAGCATGCTCAGCCGCCTGGCGGGGAACGGACAAGTTCAGAACTATCAGGATGCACGGACGGTGCTGAACACGGTGATGCAGTCGGCTCAGTCGGTTCAGGGACTGACACCCAGTGTCGTGGCCTTTGAATTCGCCAACGCCAGTATTGATACACTCGACAAGTTCTCCGGTTTGGAACCGGCTGACCCCGGCTCCCGCAACGGGGCGGAAATGACAAATATGAAGAGTGCGGCATTGGAAGAAAATATCGTCGGAGTCGGGGTGGAAGTTCGCGAACATCCGGAAGGACTGGTCGTGGTTAAACCGCTGCGAGGTGGTCCGGCGGCCGAAGCGGGAATCGAAGCCGGTGACGTGATTCTGAATTTGAATGGGACCAACATCAGTGGTATGAAAATGGCCCGCAGCGTCGATTTGATGAAGGGCGTGAGCGGAAGTCAGTTGAGTCTGCGAATCTTCCGAGAAGGCAAAGGTGAACGCGATTTTGTGCTGACTCGCCGGTCCATTCGAGTCTGGACAGTGAATGACACCAAAATTCTGCCCGGGACGGATGTCGGTTATTTCAGTCTGAGTCGCTTTTCGCAGAACTCAACCGCCGAAGTGGATCAGGCACTGAATGAACTTTACAGCAAAGGCATGAAATCTCTGGT
>JAGQQS010000309.1 GCA_020426105.1 Planctomycetaceae bacterium | reverse complement strand
CGTCCCATTTGTCGGGTTCACATTGCTCAACGGCGTTCAAGAAGACAGCTTTGATTTTGCTGGAATCGAAAGACATAACGTAACTCGCGCCGGAATTGGCTTCACAATACAATGCGTAAAAGTCCGCCGTTTGTCTCACTTGATTCCGAAAGAATTCAGAATTCCATCGGTCAGCGATCTGCCAGTTCAGCACGCAGCCAAGCCCGAGCATAAGTCCAGTGCCGATAAGCCGTTGCGCGAGACATCCCAATCGTGGCGGCAGATTCCTCGAGTGACAACCCGGCGAACAACCGTATCTTGACGAGTTCGGCAGCCGCAGAATCTTCTGCGGCGAGTCTGGCTAATGCATCATCCAGGGCGACAATCCGGTCGGGCGAAGCTCGTGAAATCAAGTCCGCGTCTTCCAGGTTAATACAATGTTGTCCACCGCCGTGAATCTCTGCCTGCTTGCGTCGCGCGGCATCCACAAGAATTCGACGCATGGCCTCAGCCGCTGCCGCATAGAAATGCCCTCGTGAATCCCACTTCTGTGCTTTTTTCACATCCACGAGCCGGATATAGGCATCATGCACCAGCGCCGTGGCCTGGAGCGTCTGGCCCGGCTGTTCCTGAGCCATTCTGGCCGCCGCCAGCTTACGCAACTCCTCGTACACGAGCGGCAACAATTGCTCGGCTGCCAACGGATCACCGGATTCAATCTGCGACAGGATGTAGGTGACATCGGCCATGGACTGCGGCTCCAAGACAAACAGGATTGTTATTCAGCATACTGAAGCTGCACACAACAACCAATCCACTTGTTCCCAGGATAGTAAAATAGCAGCAGCCACTGACCGATTCGCCTGAGCGGAAATCTCCGACTGATCGCCCACAGACGTGAAACGTTGAGACTGTCCGCGGACCATCAGTTCCTTGGAATCTATGAAACTGTTTGACACACCGCTTGATGTGTCACCGCGTTTCTGGATCAATCAAATATCCGCGTCTTCGGCCATACCAGGAATTGTCCAGTCGTAGGGCGTTAATGCCAGGAACCCGCGAATCGACTCGCGTCGGTCCGCCAATATGAAAGACGTCTAATCAACCGGATTTGCGACGGCTCGACCCGCCGTCAGACTGCGCAGTCCAAATGATCACAGGTAGTGCTTCACGGAGACACGAGGATGAGCGCGACCTCACCTTAAAACCGCTCCTGCCCAAATGACTCAGGTGGGTGTGTCCCGAGTTGGAAGCCATTTCCGGCTCCGCGTGGTTCTCGAAGGCATCCTTGCAGCTTTTGATCGCAAAAACAGCGGTGCTGACGCGATAGTCTCAGTCTGATCCAGAATTGCGCTCTCAGGTCCGGAGAGCAGCATTCACTTGATTTGAGTAAATACATCGCAACTCCCCCAATTCCGTGAGCTTCCCAGTGCGAGTGCGGTCACAATCGCGGAATCAGGGTGTGACTGCAGATTCCGCAACTTGCCGACGAATTTGACATGGCGGTTAGCGTCCAGTTCCAGGAGCCCAGTGAAACAGGCCCCGAGTACCTCGCTGTTCGAATCGCCTAAGGTGGCTTTGAGTCGCAATAGTGCGACACAACCCGGCAGACCCGCGGCAGCGATTGCTCGTGCAGCATGGGCTTGCCTGCACTGCAGACGCGAAAGTGAAGCTTGTGGTTATGTCGATCAAAGCGAACTTTTGCTTAGACTCACGGTACACAGCAAATGTTGATACGTGTTCTTGACAGCGATCGCCAGGCCAAACCGGAGCGAGACCGTGAAGGAACGTTGACACGCGGCGATGACGTTGACCCTGTGCTCAAAGGTGGATCATTGGCATTCGCAGGTGGCCGCGGGTTATCAAGTTGGGAGTTGGGCAGTACAATTCGGCAACGCCCATCCTGCAGTCCGTCGCGCGCTTCACTTCCGCAGACGTTGAGTTTCCTGAGGCGGATTCCAAACTGACCCGGGAGTACGAAAAGAATGAAGGTTGCTGTTCTCACACACGCAGGTGGAGCTCATTTGAGTGCGTATTTCTCGGCGCTGGCTGAATCGAAAGACTGCGACGAAGTCGTGATGGCAGATCCGGATAATCATGGGACCGACGAAGCCCGGAAGTTGCTCGGCGACAAGCTCACTCGCCGCTATACCAAATACGCGGAGTTGCTGGATAAGGAATCGCCGAAGTTGTGCATGGTGTCGATGGAAGCGAGGCTTGCATCACAAGTGATTGAAGCCGCTTTGGAATCCGGCTCCCATGTGTTCGCGGAGAAGCCGGGCTGTGTCACTCTGCAGCAGTTTGAAAAACTGGCCACACTCGCGGAATCGAAACATCTCCACCTGATGCTGGCATTTGCGAATCGGGCGAATCCTGAGTCTCTGGTTGCGCGGAAAATGATTCAGCAGGGACGCATCGGCAAAATCTACAGTATTGACATGCACATCGTCGCCGATCAAACACGTCTCACAAATCCCGCTTATCACGGCACCTGGTACGCCGACAAAACACGAGCCGGCGGCGGGCACCTGATCTGGCTCGGTATTCATTGGCTCGATCTTGGAATGTTTCTAACGGGCACCGCAATTATCAGGGCCTCAGGTGCCATTGCCAACGTTGGCGGGCAACCTGTCTCAGCCGAAGATTCTGCAGTTGCAACATTACACTTCAGCAATGGAATGCTGGGCACATTGAACTCCGGATATTATCTGGATGCAGGCTACCACACTCAGATTCGAATCTGGGGCTCAAAGGGTTGGTTGAATCTCGATTCAACCGGGACAGAGAAAATGACGTGGTATGAAAACACAGGCTCAAAGGCAAAACAGTTGCAGACGCTGGAAAGTCCAATCGAGCCACGCGGCTATTCTCCATTCGTTGCTCAGGTCGTCACCGCTATCGCCCACAACGCCGCGCCGCCCATCACAACACAGGAATCTTTGAACGCTTTGCGAACTGTATTTGGAATCTATGAAGCTGCGGAGACCGGTAAGCTCGTGGACACTGGTGCTGTCGCTGTCGCTGTTTGAAATCATTCTGTGCGCGACCACGATTGAGGCTATCCTCCAAAGGTCTCCCGCAAACATCAGGGTCTCAATTCAAACCGTGCGAAGAATGACACCAATGGAATATCGACGCCTCCTCGGCCAATCTGAACTTTCTGTCAGCTCCATGGGGATGGGGTGCGTTACTTTCGGAAGGGAAGTGGACCCGCAGTCATCACTGCTGATCATGGATCATGCGTTCGAACAGGGGATCACACTATTCGACACAGCCGAAGCTTACGCTCAGTGGACATCTCAACGAGTCGTCGGAGAATGGATGAAAACTCGAAACTCGCGTGACAAAGTCGTGCTCGCAACAAAGGTCAGTGGTCTGCTGTCGCGACATCGCATTGTGAAGTACGTTGACTGCGGAAGTGATCCCGACGTCGGCATGAAACCACTCCAGTCCAATTCACTCAGGTGGGCGTGACTTGCGTGAATATCGGGTTTGGGTTGTGCTGCGGCAGTGGCCATCGCAGTATCGGCAATCAGCAGAGCTGAAACCCATCAAGGGGCTGGCCGTTTCTCAGCTGCGGTGTTTTGCAGGCTTCGGTGGCAAAGTGCGTCCAGCCCCGTCTCATTCGCACAAAGTGCCAAGATTGTAAATAATAGACCCGGTACCGGAATTCCCAACGAAGCGCGGACTTGGCTCTCTTTGTGGGTGGGTCCAGATGATCGTTCAGGCTGACGTGAGCATAATCTTCCGGGCAGCGCCAAAGTCGATCTCAATGTAAACCTCGGTCATTCGGTCATACGGTTGCACTGTGCTCCCAGACCGTTCTGGTACCTTCAAGCCCTTGGATTTTCCGCAGTTCAGTGGCAGCATCGTGGCGCAGGTGGTTTGGATAAACAGTGGTGGTAATGCACGCGAAACAGGCTGCGGCTAAAACTTCGATTCAGCGTTTGAACAGGTGTGGCCACACCTGCAACGGTGTATTTTCATACTTTCTCGGAACTATTCCACAACGTGAAAACGAAATAGAAAACCAGAAACTCTGACGGAATTGCGTGCCCCGGTCGCACCGCCAAACCGCATTGGCGAACAGGTTTTCGGCGCGTCGGTCGAGGCCCCATGAATGGCACATCGTGAGTGTTTGTCTTGCATGATACTCGGCAACCATCAGAATGTTCCGTCATTCAACAGGACAGATCACGAGCCCACAGAAATTCGAGACTCGTATGATTATGAAACGCCTTCAACTGAATCTCCGACTTTTCCTTGCCGGGCTGGTTTTGATTTCGGCAATTCATAGTGAAGCCGTCCTGGCGGATGAATCGCAGACCGTGTATGTTTCCAGCATGTCGGGGTATCTGCGCGATGACTTCGGCCAGATTGTGCGGACGCTGCCGCGCCTGTCGAAGCTGAGTGTCATGGAACAGAAGGATGAGCGGCTGAAAGTGCTTTATCGCCGGCGGGTGCGAGGCTGGATTCACCGCAGTCAGGTGCGCGACGAGCCGGTGATTCCGCTTGAACGAGGCACGCCGGATCAGCAGAAGTCTTTGAGGGAAGCATGGCTGCTGTGTCGTGAAAGCTGGGAATTCGTCAGCGAAAACGAATTTCAGGAAGCAGCCGCACGGATGAAGCGCGCGGTTGAAACCGCGCGGAATATTCTTGGCGACGATCCTTCCCTGGCGCGGCTGTTGTCAGATCTGGCAGTTGTACAGGATCGAGCCGGAGAAGCAGAAACCTCACGCGAAACTCTGGCTGCAGCATTTGAGGTGCTGCGAAAGTCTGGTCAGCCGAATCATCCGTACCTTGCGAACCTGTTGAACGCGCGAGCAATCTTGAATTCGGTGACCGACCCGCAGTCAGCTGTTAGTGATTCCACACGCTCGCTCGGACTGCTTCGCGCGGAAGTCGGCAGCGACCACGTTGATAGCGCCATTCTGCTGGCGAATCTCGCAACGGCCTGCTCTTTTGCCGGGGACAACGCGAAGGCGACGGACCTGTTCCGCCAGCATCTTGATGCCGTCGGCAGGACCTTTGGAAAAGACACGCGAGAGGCGGCGATGGCTCATTTGTTTCTCGGCCACGCGTTGTCCGGTGGTGGCAATGTTCGGGAAGCCTGCGATCACTACCGGTCATGCCTGGAGATTCGGCAGCTGATCACCGGACTGCAGTCGCCGGATACCGCAGAAGCCCACATTTATGTCGGTGCTGCAGCAGGAATGCTGCAGGACGCAGAGACTGCCAGGTCTGAACTCGAACTCGCAGCACAGATACTGAGTCTTACGGAAAGCGACGGACGCGGACTGAAGAAACTGGCTGCGGACTATCAAAAACAGTTGTTCCCGTCGCGTAACCTGTCGGAGGCTCTGTCGAAGTTGATTCCCGGCAGTGCGGGCGAAATGCTGGTAACGCATCGGCAGGCGCAACTGATGGCCAGTTCTACAACGGTGAGTGTGGTGCCCGAAGCCACGCCACTGTGGTCATTGGAGCTTCGTGATCAATGGCACAGAGTCAGAGTGCCGGGTGCGAGCGGCAAAACCGCATGGGTTAACAGCAAGGATGTCTCAAGCCTCAGCGGCGTCATTGATGCCAGTCGCACACAGGACGTCATACAGGCATTCCGACAGTACGACGCGACAGTTCAGCAGGCGAGACAGATTGTCGGCGAAGCTGGTCGATCGGCCGAGGAAGTCCGGACGGCCATGCAAACCATCGAGCGCGCGATCCAGCGGCTTGAAGAGGTGGCCGGTGAGGACCCGGCACTGGCAGCGCGTCGGATGCAGTTTGCCAACGATTATTCGGAACTCGGGCAGTATCAGAAGGCACGGCATGAGCTCGACTGCGCGCTGGCGACTCAGCAGTATTACCTCGGAGACGAGCATCCGGAATATGCGGGCACGCTGGCAACAAAGGCGCAACTACTGGAACTGGTCGGTGACATTCCCGGTGCCGAACGGCACTTCCGCGAATCACTGCGAATCCTTGATGCAACCGTGGGGCAGGATGCTGCCGAGGCGTCACTGGTGCGAGCGGCGTTCGGAAATCACCTGGTTTCCACCGGCCGTATGGAAGACGGCGAGCGACTGATCGCAGTCACCCTGCGAGCAGAAACGGATGCCGGTCGCGACGTCAGTCGCACGCTGGTGATCTGCCATCAGGCACTATCACGAGTTGCGGAAAGCCGAGATCAGCCACTGGACAAACTTCGCCACCTGCAGACAGCGTTGAAACTGCTGCGAGCCGTCAACGACCCGCGTGATGAAACCAATGTGCTGATTCTGCAGCATGAACTCGGAGAAGCCATGGTGGCAGCAGGAAAACTGCAGGACGGACTTCGTCAATTGCAGTACGCGTGGCAGGCCACGAAAGAGACACTGGGCAGCGATCACATTATGACATCGTTAGTCGCATCGCGACTCGCTGCAGCGCTGGCTATGGACGGTCAGGAACAGCAGGCACTGAAGCTCGCCGCACAAAGCCTGAACACAGCAACGCGGCTGAAAGGCCCCGATGATCTGCAAAACGCGGAAGTACTCACACTGCTGGCCAGACTGCACTGTCGACAGGGCAACATTGACAGAGCCCTGCAGCAATTTGATCGCAGTCACGCCATCACCGTTCGTTACGTGCGCAACGTGCTGGCCGATCTGGCAACGGATGACCAGTATCAGTTTCTCAGTGCCAGATCGCGGCAGCAGGGACAGGACGCCGCGTTGAATCTCGCGTTGCAGCATCCGAATAATCCGCACGTCGTCGATCGTACGGCAACGTGGGTTCTAAACACGAAGAGTCTGGCGATGGAAACTGCGGCAGCTCAGGGACAGCTGCTGAGTCTTCTGCAGACCAACGCAGCTGTGACTCGCTACAACGCATGGCATGAACTGCGACAGCGAGTCAACACATTCTCGCTGGAAGCATTGTCACCCGACCTTCGGCAGCAGCGACTGGCAGAACTCGAACAGCTGAAAACGGAAATGCAGGAACAGCTGCCAAACGTAGCACCGGGGTTTGCTCAGCAGTTCGCCGCTCAGACACGTGGCATTGTCGATATTAATCAGGTTCGCGAGGCTTTGTCGCCGGAAGAAGTCCTGGTGGAGTTCCGACGACTGCTGATCATCGACCCAGGTTCTCTGCAGACTGTGTCCAGCGATGCTGAGCAGTGCTACGTCGCGTGGGTGATACCTGCTGCTGGTGACCAGCCTGTCACCGTGCTTGATTTTGGCAGCGCCGATGAAATCGACAGTATGATTACTGCGTTACGGGCGGCAATCCTGAACAGCCCGAACGTGATCAGACAGTCAGGTGAAATAGTCGCCGTCGAGCAATATCGTAAGGCTGCTCTGCCGTTTTTTGAACGAGTTTATCTGCCTCTGGCACAGGCCGTAAATGACATCGGCAATGTTCGGAAGCTGAATATCAGTCCCGATGGTGGTTTGTGGATGGTCCCCTGGTCTGCTCTGCTGGTCGCCGAAGACCGCTTTCTGATCGAGGACTTCGAAGTTCAGCTGGTGAATTCCGGGCGAATTCTGGTTGCGGTCGATGCTGACCGGGCCATTGCTGAGAATCCGGTCGTGCTCGCAGATCCGTCATTTGATGCGGATGGGAAAACCATCGACGACGCCGTTCGGCTGCTTGAACTGGACATTCCTCCTGGCGAAGTCGGCGACTTCAAGACACAGCTCAATGCCGTGGCCCAACTGCCCGGCACGCGTGCGGAAGCAGCCAGCATTCGTCCGGGACTTATACAGATAACAGGCCGCGATCCGGAAATCTATGTAGGCGATCAGGCAGCGGAAAGTGTCTTCAAATCCTTACTGCGACCGCAAATCCTTGTGGTGGCGACACATGGTTTCCTGCTGACTGATGAATCTGCAAACCCCAACCCGCTCAGCCGCTGCGGGCTGCTGCTGGCCGGCTGTAACCATGCCGGCGAGACTCAGCAAGTTACCGGAGACGACGGAATTCTTACCGGTTCCGAAATCGTGCGCACCAATCTGCGGGGCACGGAACTGGTGGTCCTGAGTGCCTGCGAAACCGCACTCGGAACGATCCGGCGCGGAGACGGCGTCGCCGGACTGCAGCAGTCGTTTCAGCTTGCCGGTGCTCGGTCAGTCATCGCATCGCTGTGGCCGATCCCGGACCGCGAAACCGCGCAACTCATGGCTGCGCTATTCGAAAACCTTGCATCCGGAAGCACGCATCCCGGTGCATTGCGATCTGCCATGCTGTCGCGCATCCAAAGTCGTCGCACGCGATACGGTGCTGCCTACCCCCTGTTCTGGGCCGCCTTCACGATTACCGGAGCGAACTGAGATCGGCCGGGCAGTGCCGTCATTGCAGTAGTGCCGAATGCGCTTTGAGCGTGAACAACCCCGGAGCGAAGAAGACAGAGGAAAAGACGGATCATGGCACTTCTCAGAGAGGGGCACAGCCGAGAAACTCCGCGCGGAAAATTCATTCGTCAACGCGGAGGTCACTCTGTCCGCAATTTGACGGAAACGAGCGAGTCAATCTTTACTGCGGTTCTCGTCCCGATCGCTGGCATCGGGGCTTTTGATGTCTTCAAACTTCCATTGACCATCCGCGACATCGCCAGCGTACCGCTGACCTGATTCATCAATACGATCAGGGAGTTCGCTCTCAGTACAAGAGTCAACAGGGCGACATTTGCCACAGTAGAATTCCGCGATTCTGCAGGGCCTCTTCAACATCATCAAGGCGATCGCAATCTGTCTCAGGAGGCCACGTGTGCTGAGTTGCCGAATGTGCGGCTTGAGCCTTCACAAGTTCATCTGTTGCGAAGCTAACAAACAATTCCCAGTCGGCAGGTAAACCTCGCCCGCGCATTGATTATTCGTTTGCCGGCCAGACAAGAGCTTCAGGTGGATGCCCATCAATGATGTCTCGTCCAGTTGGCACATGATCTACCATGGCTTCTCGTTGTTGACCGGCCTTCGCGGTTTGATGGCGCGTCAGGAGTTGGTCCAGATCGCGACGCGCCATGGGCGGACGGGCAGCCAGACTGTTTTTCGGTTTGCGCTCGACATCGGAACGCTGCCGCTGACCGGAACCAAAGATTCGGCGGCACAATCTTCAGAAAGAACTCCGGATTCACGAAGTGCATGGTTCCGGCCACGATCAGTTCCTGCCGTGATCATGAAGATCACGAGCAGATGCTTCGAAATCACTTTAATATTGCTCATCTGATTTCGTCCGCCTTCACATACAACTCCGCTGGTGCAACTTCGAAGTATCGAAACATTGCCGGACACAACCAGCCTTCCATAGGTCAAGGGTGGATGGTACCGATTTGCCTCGTGTGTCTACCTTTCGGAATCTGGCCCGAGCGTATGATCAAGAAGTGAGCGAACAAGGGAACGGACTTCTTGCGGTAGCCGGAAGAGTGAACGATCGGATTTGGTCTTGATCGCTTCTGTAGCCGCTGCAACACACTGCAACGCAATTTCCAGTTCGTCGATACCAGCACCATGTTTTTGCCAGACAGCATTCCATTCATCCAACTGCCCATGACTGAAGTCGCCTTCGTCCAGACGCTTTATCAACTGCGTCAGCCCGCGAGCCAATTTATCGGCAACGCCAAATTCCACATACATCGGTATCAATGTAGAAACATACTTGTTCCAGTCGCGACTTCCCCGACGCAGTACCATCCAGAACAGCACGTTGGGAGTTCCAGCATAGGCTTCGCAGTCGTGGTTATTCTCTTCAAAAGCATGACGCAACGCGGTTGACACATCGTCAAGCAAGCCAACCTCGACAAGCGGCTCCGGCAACGCGAACATCGCCCTGCACATACTTTCCGAGTCTTGTTGTGCAATCCGTACTGCTGATTGGTACGATGCCAAAGCTTCCAGCATCTGCTCCGAATGAAATTGAATCACACCGCGATAGACTAAAGCCTTTGCTTTCTGATCGACAGACGCGTTGTCCATTTCAATCACTGACGTGCAGTCCGCAAGCGCTCCCGCGAAGTCACCGCTATCAAACTTCACTCTTGCTGCTTTCCAAACGCCCAGCAGCTTATCGACGTACTGCAATTCCTCAGCCACTTCTAATGCGGCGGCGTAATTCTTCTCGTTCAGGTGTTTCTCAAACTCCCGGTCTATTTGTTCTCGAACAGGGATCTGGAACTGGTTGTCGAGATTCAGGGCTGATGCTCGGTAGGCATCTGCCCGGTTTCCGCTGCCTGAACTCAACTTGAGTTGAGTCTGCAAAGCATCAGGGGAGAACCAGACCTTGAGAAACCTGGCAATGAGTTGAAGTGGTTTGCCTCGCTGGTTTTTGACTTCCAGACAGAGTCGCATGAGTGGTTCCGAAAGTTCGTAGTAACTTTCCTTCCCGCGTTTCTCGGATTGGACGTATCGTTTGTTTCGTAACTCACCCAATTGTTTCGAACAACTGCGTTCATCAATAAACGTCAACGCAGCGATTTCCTTCACCGTCGTCGCTCCTGTGGCTGCGGCCAGACACTGGACGATTTTGGCTTGTTGAGCTGGCAGCGATCGCAGGCGTTCCTGAAAATAAGGGGTCAACTCATCAGCCAGCGTCTCGAATGCTGTGACTAGATCGTCCAGTGATTCTTTCGTCAGGAATTCGCTCAGCAGCACGTACATCCGATGATTGCCGCCTGCCAGATGGTGCAGTGATCGAATACGATATCGCCCGTCAGCGGTATCCAAAAACTGAACCAGTCCATGGTTTTCGTTTTCAACCGAGATATTGCGAATCAGAATTCGAGCATCTTCGAATGATAGCGGCGCGAGGTGGTGAATATCGAAGAATCCCCAGAAGGGAAAGTCGCGATCGGAAACAGCGTCGAAAATCTGTTGCGCGGTCGCCAGTGTTGCGACGCGGCCTTTTTCCTGAAGAAAGGCTCGCCAACGTTTCTGTCCCTGATCTCCCAGGCCTTTAAAGGCGGCATCCAGATTCTCAACGATCAACAGCAGATACCGATGCTGCAAACGTCGATGAATTTCTGACAGAATGGCTTCGGCTGCATCGTCCGGCGACAGGCCGCGAAAAAGGGCTCGATAGTCCACGTCGAATTCATTGGGGTTTGCCCCAGCAAGTCGATCGGCGATGCCCAGAGCCAGATCAATCAGCCCCGTAATCGTGTCGTCCTCACCCAGCCACGCGATGCGCATAGCGTCATGCAGTTCAGTCTGTTGCGTCAGTCGATGATGTGCAAGAGTCACCATGTTGGTCTTGCCGCTTCCTCGAGGTCCGATCAACAACACATGGTGCTTGTCTCCTGTCAGCATACTGCGTTTTAAGCGATCCACGATTTTCTCAAGCAATCGATGACGCTGAACAAAGATACGTTCCAAAACTTCAGGATCGGTGTTGCTCGGGGTGAACACGAAAATCGGATGGCGTTTCATGTTATCGACCTCCCTGTGCTAAGCCGTGGGCCATGAGCCACCAGCGTCGTATCAACGGAAATCGAAACGTATAGCGTTTCGAGTCATCAGTGATCAGATAATGATCCTGAGCCAGGAGGCTCAGCAGCTCAATCACAGCGTCGCGATCATCCAGAGCC
>JAGQQS010000308.1 GCA_020426105.1 Planctomycetaceae bacterium | reverse complement strand
ACCACGACCACGACCACGACGACCACGACGACGACCATGTAGACGACCATGACGACGACCATGACGACGACCATGACGACGATCGCGATAAAGATAAAGATCGCGACAAGGACAAGGACAAGTCGCGCGGGGAATCGGGGACACATTACAATTATGCGGCAACAGTTTTTCGCTATTCTGTAACGGGAGCGAAACTCGGACAGTGGACGTTGGATCCTCGCAATTCCGCCCCGACAGGGATCGCACTCAATCCAGCCGGCGGAACCGATTTGTGGGTCGTCGATAAGCAGGACGACGTGGTCTACTATTACGCGTCGGGGACGACCTGGACCTCCGGATCGCGTACAGCGACGAGCACCTTTGCCCTGAACGGTGCCAATGGTGGTGCGGAAGGGATCGTTGATCCCGTCGGACCAGTCACGGCGTTCGTCGGTACCTCGGACACATCGTGGAATGTCGCGAGCAACTGGTCGAGTGGAGTAGTGCCTGGCATCGACGACGACGTTCTGATCCCGACGGGCAAATCGGTCACAATTGACAAGTATGAGGTCTCCGTCCGAAGTCTGTCACTGGCCGGAACGCTGACGATCATTTCGGACAGCCGTCGTGACAAGCATGGCGTGTTGAAGACCAGTGCTGCATCGACGGTCGATATCGGTGGAGTATTGATCATGGACGAAGGCCTGCTGCAAGGCACGGGTGCCCTGACGATTGATGGTACACTCAAAGGCAGTGGAACAATTGATGCGAACGTTATCAATGCCGGGACAGTATCTCCGGGAAATCCCTATGGAGTTCTGACGATCAATGGTGATTATACTCAGACCTCGTCCGGCGTTCTGGCATCCACGGCCGCTGGCCCCATCGCAGGCGCGTCCTACGGACAGCTCAACGTTCAACGAGTTGTCACGCTGGACGGCCACCTGCAGTTTGAAGCTGTTTATCCCAATCAACCCGGGGATATTTTTCGGTTGATCACTCAGGGATCTCCAGCGCCGATCTTTGGGACCTTCATGGGCTTTGCGGAAGGCGAACTGGTTCCGCTCGGACTGTCAACGGCCCGGGTGTCGTATCGAGGAGGCGGCGGAAACACCTTCGAACTGACGACGACTGGTATCAGGGCCACCGTCTCAAGCATCTCGCGTCCTCAGGCATCATCCGGGATCGTGGATTATGAGTTTACGGTGTCACTTTCAAGTCCTTCTAACGTGCCTCTGACGTACCACTACGAGACACGAGATCTGACAGCGACCGCGGGAGCTGACTATCTGACCACTGAAGGAACTCTGACCTTTGCTCCAGGCGTCACGTCCCGGACTCTGACGGTGCATGTCCTGGGAAATTCAGTCGCGCAGCTCACCAAATCGTTCCAGCTGGTGGTGACGCGGTCGGAGCAGGCGGAGTCAGCCGAGGTCATTGGTATCGGGACGATTGCCGGGACTCTCCTGCCTCCAATGACGGCGTCCAGCGTCGGCAAGGACTTCTGGGTGACGTTTCACAAGCCGGGAATGGAGTATCTGCCGGAGACAACGACGCTCTATATTTCGTCTGTGGAAGGTGCCAGTGGAACGGTCACCATTCCTGGACTGAATTTCTCACAAGCCTGGTCGGTGGGTCCGAACGAAGCTGTCAGTGTCACGCTGCCGAATGCTGTGACTGTGCAGACAGCCGATGGAATCGAGAGCAAGGGGATTCATGTCGTTTCCAGCGACAACGCCATTTCGGTTTACGGGCTGCACCACTCTCCACATTCCAGCGACGGGTTCACGGCGGTCGCGACGGAAACGCTTGGCACGGAATATCGAATCCTGACCTATGGCAATGTCGGCGCCCTTAGAGGAACCGACATGTCGCTGGTTGCGACTGAAGACAATACGACCATCCTGATTACTCCAGGTGACACGTTCAACGGGACGAACGCTGGCGCCGAGCCGTTCCTGCATGAAGCAGGAGTACCCTACTCCATTACGCTCAACGCCGGCCAGTCGTATCAATTTCGCAACGAAGACGGTGAGGCGGCGAACGCGGATCTGACGGGAACCCGAATTGTCGCGGACAAGGTGATCGCGGTCTTCGCGGGCCACTACGCTGCGAACGTACCGGGCGGCGCGATAGCGGCCGATGAATTGCTTGAGCAGTTGCTGCCGGTAGAAGCATGGGGTACAGAATACCTGTCCGTTCCTCTGGCGCTGCGTACGGGCGACACATTCCGGATCCTCGCCGACCAGGATGACACGGTGGTTGCGATCAATGGGGCGGCAGTTGCGACGCTGAATGCGGGCGAGTTCTACGAAACGACACTGAGCATCGCCAGTCGGATCAGCGCCAATCAGCCAATTCTCGTCGCCCAGTTTGCGAACAGCTACAGTTTTGACTTTCAGCTGGGTGATCCTTTTTTGATGCTCCTGACGCCAACGCGCAGCTTCAGTCGCACTTTTACCGTGACGACACCGACATGGACGCAGTTTGGGCAGTTGGACGATACTGGTGACGTGGAAGGGATCGTACAGCACGATCCGGAGATATTTCTGAATCTTGTCGTTCCGAGTTCCGCCGTCTCCACGATAACGATGAACGATGTGCCGCTCGCGATTGATTTGTTCAGCTCGATCGGAAGCAGTGGTTACTCGGGTGCGCAGATTCAACTCGTGTCGAATCATTTTCTGGAACTCGACTATACGTTCGCATCGACAGACACCGACGTAAACATCGCCGGATATCTCTATGGATTGGGGCGGTACAACGGCTTTGGAGTCCCCGCCAACTTTGTCGGGGACCAGATAGAGCTGACTGCCTCCATTTCAGTCACTCCGATGTCCGAGATCGTTTTCGCAGGGGATCGGACTTCCGTTACTGCACAGGTACTGGACGAACATCAACAACCTGTTCCCGGCGTGCCGGTTACATTCACGATTGCCGGCGTCAATCGACAGGGAGGCGTGGCTTATACCGATGCGTTGGGAA
>JAGQQS010000307.1 GCA_020426105.1 Planctomycetaceae bacterium | reverse complement strand
GAATTGAGCGGGACCGAATTGAGCCGGGCCTGGAGGTCAGCAATGATCTGATCGCGCGCCGCCAGCTCGCTCTGGAGCACACGGATGTGTTGGGACAACTCATCGAGCTTTTCCTGTTCGGCGTGTGGAGCAATATCGGTGCCGACTTCTGTCACCGCTGATAATGCACAACACTCAGTTTCATCAGATGTGCAGGACGACGTTTCTTCGAAACATCGTCGTTCTGCCGCGAGCGCATCGGCCTGTCTTTCAGCCTCTTCTGCAATCACTGCCCTTCGAGCAGCGGAGGCACGTGACAGGGCAATCGCGGCCGCCACACACGACACGACAAAGACGATCAGAGCCATGAGGGACTGCAGGATCTTCTGTGACGGATGTTTCGATGCGCTAGCAGGAGTATCAGCGACCATGTTCCGGCGTGCTAATTCTGCATCGGAACCAGGGTTCCTGCCGACGGCAGCTGATATTGCGGTGTGCTCTTCCGCCGTGAGCCAGTCTTTGAGCTCAATAGTATCAATCGGTCCGTCGTTCAGAACGGGTGCTGCAAGGGTGGGAAGGACGAAGCCAGAATTCTCGGACGCTGCGACAGGCTGGTCGGCTGAGTTATCGCCCGCGGCAGATTTTTCGTCCGAATCCGCGTCGACTGTTAACGGAACTTTAAATTCCGGCACATAGTGAAGTTTCAGCGTCAGGCGAAAAGGAAGTTCGACGGCATCTGTCGAGGCGGACGATAACGCTGAGCCAGTCCACGTTGGGGATGCCGCCACCATAAAGGATGCCTGCTCATCCGCAACGCTCTCGATGACGGCGGCCGTTTGGGGAAGCGCGACGGGAGTTTCGTTGAAAACGGTAATGACAGCCGCCGCGGTGGCTGTCAGACCCGCGGAGCTTTCTGCAAGAATCTGTAACTCGTGGCTTGAGATCATATCGGATTTCGGTGCGACGCCAGCATGCAGAGTGAGGAGGCCGGTGCGGGAATCGATGTTGAAAAGATTGTCCTCATTGCCGCCGACAATGTAATAATGCGTCACTTCCGACGAAGTCCGCTGTGGTGCCGCGACGGTCCCGATTTCTACGAAATCCTCCGCGGAAATCGGCACCAGCAAATCAACATCTGCAAGCGCTGGCGGCTCCGGTATGTCTCTCAGGCAGATCGTAATTTCGAACGTCACCGTGCGAGCCGACAGTGACTCAACAGCTCCGGCCGCCAGTCCATCTTCCAGCAGACTGGCCGAAAACTGTTTCAAGAACTGGTCTTCTTCGCGGACGTTTTCATCGGCTGATACCAGCAATCTCAGACGCGGAGTTGACTCAAAGTCGCACTGATCATCACGATCGATTCTTACAGAACCGTCGCGAGAATCGACACTGAATACGGGATCAGATTCCGGCACAGAAAGCCGGAAGTTGCTAAGGGTCAGATGATGGTCCAGCAGTCGGGTTACCAGCGTACCGGCGGGCTGATTCTCCTGCAGTTCACAGAAAACGGAGACGCGTCGGCCAGACAGCGTCGAAGATTCTTCGGCCAGACAGCCGGGCAGGAGCGCTGTCAATTGAACTGCAATCGCGAAACAGATGGGCACGGTCAGGTACAATCCGCGTTGAAAAGCGGATGGGAAAAAAGACGACTGCGACATTTATGTTTTCACCTGTCAACGGTCAATTCTGATGGCGTCGCTGGAACGCTGAGGCATGGAGTTGTCGGAACGGACTCAGCTCCACGGATTACAAGGCATCCATCATCACCGTAGGTCACACGTTGCAGAAGAGACGCAATTGTTCCTGCGGGGGGATGCCATAATGCAACACTTCGTCAAACTGTTCCGATTAAAGGTTTTATACGGGCTGCAACTGGCGGAATTCCGGTACTCATGCTTCGCAGAATCTGACACGCTGCTGTGGCACTGTGGTGAATTGACCGGTGCTACCCGTACGAACTGCAGAATCGCGCTGTTGCCGCCAATACCTACGCGTGGTTCATCTGGCTCGAACCTTGATCGAACCGGGACTTCGCATCAGTCAATCTTCAGCAAAACTCCAGGGCAGCCGATCCAGATAGGGATTATCCCAGAATCGTGGTGCGGTATTCTGATATGCCGCAGTCACGATTTGACATGGACGGTTTACAGAAAGTGGCAAGGATGTCCACGATGCAAAGCGAGCGTACTTCAGCCTCCGCAGCATGGCACCTGCTGGTCATCGTCAGCACGGTCGCCTTAACGGGATGTCAGACCGCCGTCTGGCGTCAGCATGTTCCGCGCTGGCCACACTCGCATGCCTGTCGCGCATCTGCATGCGTGCCATCGGGTTCATGTTCTGCTGCGCAGCCAGCTTCGTACTCGGGCGTCTCTGCAGCCGGTCCGGACAGCCAGTCGGCAACCCCGGCGATTACCTCCGCTGAACCAATTGCTACAGTCCTGTCTGATACAGACGCGATGGAAATGTTTCGGCGATTGCGAGGCAAGTTGCGTTCAGATGATAATGGAACCGTGGTCGAAGCCGATTTGTCGTACAGCGATGTTAACGATGACGCGCTGGCTTCGATCGAGATTTTTCGGGAGATCAAGGAACTTGATTTAACCGGAACTCAGGTTCATGATCAGTCCCTCGTTGTATTACAACAACTCCCGAAACTGCAGTCGCTGAAGCTTAAAGGCACTCCGATTTCCAGCCTCGGAATGGCGACGCTCACTCGGATTTCGTCTCTGGTATTGCTGGACGCGTCGAATACAGCCGTTTCAGACGAGGGATTCAATCAGGCGTCTGCGTGGACGAACCTCCGCTACCTGTCACTCAACAACACCTCTGTCACGGATGCGGCAATTCCGTATCTGACCACGATCAAAACACTCAAGGGATTAAGTCTTCTCAATACGCCCGTGACCGCCGAGGGCGCGCGCCAGCTGAAAGAGTCGCTGCCGGACTGTCTGATCGTGATCAAGGCGGAATCGGAGTCGGGGCCAGCCGCAGCCGTGGACCCACTCCGGCCCGTGCCGGCGCAAATTGGCGTTGCCTTTCCGAATTTCCCGCCGGTTCCCGATCGGCAACTGGAACAACTGGTGGAGCTGGCCGGAAAGCAGCCGCAACTGGCCGAACATCTGGCGGCAGTCTACGCTGATCGTGAGCAGTGGTCTCAGGCGGCCCGTATCCTCGCCGCCGCCGTCGCCGTCGATCCCTCGCAGCCGTCGTTGCAGTATTCGCTGGGACTCGCACTGGCACGATCCGGCGACATCAATGCGGCCGAGATCCATTTGACTCAGGCAGTGGGAGCTGCCGATGCCAGCTACGATCTGGGACTGATTGAATACGAGAACAGCCTCCGTGTGTGTGCGGCACACTTTCGCCAGGCCGTCGCCGCGGATCCTTCACTTACCGTCGCACAGACTCGATTGTGCGAGATGCAGCAGGAGCTTGCCGCGTTGAAACAGCGTCGGAGATCTGTACGCGGCACGTCTCACAATTCTGCACAGTACGCTGACACCCCACTTGAGGTCATCCCTGCCGCGCCCGTGCGTCCCGCCACGCATTCCAAATCATGGCCGCGATAGGCGGACAGAGTGCGTCGTTCTGGCAGTGACGGCGGCTGTTGAC